>CAUUAD010000008.1:0-24466 GCA_963542785.1 Rothia mucilaginosa | reverse complement strand
CCGACCCCTAAAGTTCACGAACCCCCAACGTTCGCAAGGGCAACCAGCGCTAGTCCAGGTGCAGACTAGTTCAGGTGCAGCGCCTCGTTCAGCTCCACGGTGTTCTTCGCACGCGGCAGAACCTCAATCGCGCCGCTAATCGAATTGCGGCGGAACAGCAGGTTCGACACGCCGGACAGCTCCGCAGCCTTCACCACGCGCGCCTCCTGACCGGGCAGCAGAACACTCACGCGCGAACCGGCGGTCACGTACAGGCCAGCCTCAACCACGCAGTCATCACCCAGGGCAATACCGATACCGGACTCCGCACCCAGCAGAGAACGCTCACCAATGGACACGCGCTGAGTGCCGCCACCGGAGAGGGTACCCATCGTGGAGGCGCCGCCACCCACATCCGAGCCGTCGCCCACCACAACGCCCTGAGAAATACGGCCCTCAACCATGGAGGTGCCCAGGGTACCGGCGTTGAAGTTCACGAAGCCCTCGTGCATCACGGTCGTGCCGGACGCCAGGTGCGCACCCAGGCGCAGACGGTCACCGTCACCAATACGCACGCCGGCGGGAACCACGTAATCCACCAGGCGCGGGAACTTATCAATGTGGCTCACGCTCAGGTGACCCAGCTTGCGCAGACCAATCGCCAGCTTCTGGAACTCGGCGGCAAGCACCGGGCCGTGGTTGGTCCACGCAACGTTCGCCAGGGTGCCGAACAGGCCGTCTAGGTTCAGCTCGTTGGGGCGAACCAGAGTGTGCGAGAGCAGGTGCAGACGCAGGTACGCGTCGACTGCGTCTTCGGGTGCCTCATCCAGGTTGATGGAGGCGGTACGCACCTCGGTACGGGCGTTGCGCGCCGGATGCTCAACGGCCAGGTCCTCCAGTTCGTCCGCGATGGACAGGTCGGGGGTCTGGGTGAGGGAGGGGGCGGGGAACCAAGCATCCAGGACGGTGCCGGCGTGCTCGCCAGAGACAACAACATTGACCAGTGCGACGCCGGAGGCGTAACGGGGAGTGTTTTCAGACATGCCA
The DNA here is from genome assembly GCA_963542785.1 of Rothia mucilaginosa. GTDB lineage: Bacteria > Actinomycetota > Actinomycetes > Actinomycetales > Micrococcaceae > Rothia > Rothia mucilaginosa_G. The sequence goes on along the minus strand of CAUUAD010000008.1, from coordinate 23,440 downwards.
TCCATTATAGTTTTGGGGGTTAGAGCCCCTTCAAGACCGTCTCATATGCTCGATATGGGCGTTGTGGGCGTGGGGGTGGGCGCGGGCGAACCTGTAAGGTGGAAGGATGAGCGTTTCCCCCAATAATTCTGAGCTTCACGAGGTCCCGCAGCCGCCCCTGAACCTGGACGTGTCCATGCCCGAGCTGACGCGTGCCCTGCTGGATTACGAGTCGGTTTCTGGTAATGAACGAACGATTGCCGACGCCGTGCACACGGCGCTGTCGTTCTGCCCGCACCTGCACCTGACCCGTGACGGGGACGCCATTATTGCCCGCACCGAGTTCCCGCCGCTACCCGGCGCTGAGGGGGAACGCACCCGCATTATCCTGGCCGGTCACCTGGACACCGTGCCCCTGCCCACCGTCGAGGGCTCGCTGGGCACCGTGCCGTCCACGGTACGTGAAGAAGAGGAGGGGTACGTGCTCTACGGCCGCGGCGCCACCGACATGAAGGGCGGCGTGGCGGTCCAGCTAAAGCTCGCCGCCGAACTGACCGCGCAGGACACCGACTACAACCTGACCTACATCTTCTACGACAACGAAGAGGTCGCCAGCGAACTCTCCGGCCTGGCGCGTCTAATCCGCAACCACGGCGAGCTCATCACTGACGCAGACTTCGGTGTGCTACTTGAACCGACCAACGGCACCATTGAGGGCGGCTGCAACGGCACCATGCGTTTCTTCGTGCGCACCCGCGGCCTTGCTGCCCACTCGGGACGTGCATGGCGCGGCGAGAACGCAATTCACGCACTGGCACCGGCGTTGGCGGCGCTCGCCTCCTACGAACCGAAGACTATCGCGGTGGAGGGCCTGGACTATCGTGAGGGCCTGAACGCGGTGCAGATTTCTGGTGGCGTTGCCGGTAACGTGATTCCTGATGCGGCGGCAATGCACGTGAACTACCGGTTCGCCCCGGACAAGACCCTGGATGAGGCTATCGCCCACGTGCGTGAGGTCTTCGCCGGATACGAGCTGGACTTTGTGGATCTTTCCCCGGCGGCACGCCCCGGACTGGACACCCCGCTGGCGGCTTCCCTGATTGAGGCGGTGGGGCAGAAGCCTCAGCCGAAGTACGGTTGGACGGACGTAGCGCGCCTGAGCGAGATTGGTATTCCCGCGGTGAACTTCGGCCCCGGTGACGCTCTGCTGGCGCACACCGATAACGAGCACGTGAGCTTTAGCCAGCTGACCCGCTGCCACGCGGATTTACGTGCCTGGCTGCTCAGCGACCGCGACGAGGACTAACCGTGACGAGGACTAGCTGCGGTGCTGATTCTGCCGGTGCTGGCGCTACTATTTGAATTTAGGTGACCGTCAGGGGTTGACGGTCCTGCATGATATGAGATTGACATGAACTTTCTTCTGATTCTGCTTGCCCTGCTGATTTCGGGCATTGCGGTGCTCTCCGTTGTGGCGCTCTCCGGTGAGCGTGCCGTGCCCGGTGCCGCGTTCTTCAGCGGTGTGGGCCGTGATGGTTTGGGCACCTTTGATCGTGTGGAGGATTTCGGCTTTATCGCTCCTCTCGTCGGTGCTCCCGAGGGCGAAAAGGCGCTTGAGCGTGAGCCTGCATCCGGTGATGCTTCTGCCGAAGCAACTGCAGAAGCCGCTGAGGTTGCTGCGCCGGTTCGCCGCGGCGCGGTTCCCCTGTCTGATGATGCGGAGAGCACCTTGAGCGCGCATGACTTTGTGGAGAAGCGAAAGAACCCGCAGGCTGAGGGCGTGCCTTCGGTGGCTGAAGGGAGCTAGCGCCGGTGAGTGTTCCTTCTCAGCACACTAGTCCTGTTCCGCCTGCCCGCGCTGACTCTGCCGCTGACTCGGTACCTCGCACCGCCTCCACGAAGGAGCAGAGCGAGTCCTTTGATGAGCTGCTGACCTGGGCGTATACCGCCGCCGGTGAGCGTTTGCGCAGGGTGGGGGAGCGTCTGCGTGCCCTGCCCGCGTGGCTGTCGGTACTGCTGATTTACGGTCTGTCCCGCGTGTGGGGTTTCATCGTGTTTGCCGTGGTCGGCCAGCAGCAGCTACGCAGTCCGTGGGGTCAGCATCTGGATTATTTGTCGTTCATTAGCATCTGGGATGCCGGCTGGTATGAGCAGATTGCGGTACAGGGTTATCCGAGTGAGCTGCCGGTGAACGCGGCGGGCGTGGTTCAGCAGAATCAGTGGGCGTTTTACCCGATTTTTCCGCAGCTTTCCGGTGCTATTAGCCATGCGACGGGCATCGGGTACTACCCGGTGGCGGCGACGGTTGCTCTGCTTGCCGGTTTCGCGGCGGCGTGGGTGATTTACCTGCTGTTTGAGGCGTCGTTGAAGGCGACCGGTTTCAAAAGTGAGGAGTCGCCTTCTGTGCTGTCTATGTGGGCTGTGGCGTTGGTGTCGTTCTTGCCGGTGGCGCCGGTGCTTCAGGTTCCGTATGCGGAGTCGCTGAACCTGGTGTTCCTTGCCGGTGCGCTACTGTGCCTGGTTCAGGGACGCTACGGTCTGCTGGTTCCTGTGGGGGCTTTGGCGTGTCTGTCCCGCCCGGTGGGTGTGCCCCTGGGCGCGGCTGCCGGCCTGTGGTGGTTTGCGTGCTGGGTGCGTTCGAGCCGCCAGTCGGGTATGGGTGCGGCGTTTGTGCGTCATCTGGGGCAGCTGGTCAGCGCCTTGGTGGTGTGTGCGTGTGCGCTGGTGTGGCCTGCGATTGCGTGGTGGGCTACGGGCCGTGTGGATGCGTACACCGCCACGGAGACGGCGTGGCGCGGTACCCATTTGGCGCCGATTCAGCCGTGGCTTTCGCAGGGGTACCTGTACTTTGGGTATGCGGCTCCGGTGCTGTTGACTCTGCTGATTCTGGGCTTTATTGCTCTGTGCCTGAGCCCGTTGGCGCGTAGGGTTTTGGCGGCTCCGTTGAACTTGTGGTGCCTGAGCTATTTTGCGTATTTGATTCTGTTTTTGAATCCGCAGTCGTCGACGTTCCGCCTGTTGTTGCCGTTGTTCCCGCTGGTGATTGTGGTGGCGGCGGCGAGCCGTTCGCGGGCGTATCGTTGGGCGTTGTTGGTGGCGGGTGCGTGTGCGCAGTGGGGCTGGGTTGGCTGGCTGTGGCATTGGAAGCAGCTCCCCGGCGGTGGAGATTATCCGCCGTAAACCGCTGAATCTATCCAACGGATGCTTGAGACCGCCGGTGTGCTGCCGGCGGTCTTTTGCGTTCGGGAGGCGGGCGTGTCTGCGGTTGGAGCCGCAGCGTTTTAACCCGGCGGTGGAGATTACCCGCCGTAAACCGCTGAATCTACATAAACGGGTGCTTGAGACCGCCGGTGCGCTGCCGGCGGTCTTTTGCGTTCGGGAGGCGGGCGTGCCTGCGGTTGGAGCCGCAGTGTTTTAACCCGGTGGTGGAGATTATCCCGCCGTAAACCGCTGATGTGGTGTTCTTAGCCGCGGGTGCAATGCCTCTCCGCGGTGCTGTAGCGTACGCCTTCGGCTTGTCCAGAGCTTAAAGACACGTCCAGAAAGCGCCGCGGGTTCGGCGGTGCTGGCTCGGAACTGATAATCTATATTCTGTGTTTGGTATTAGTGGCACCGAGTTGATTATTTTGGCCATCATCACGTTTGTGGTGATTGGCCCCGAACGCATGCCCGAATACGCCCGCCAGATTCGTGAATTCGTCAAGACCGTGCGCCGCATGGCGTTCGATGCGAAGGATGACTTCAAGGAAGCCCTGGGCGAGACGGGCCTGGAAGATATTAACTGGCGCCAGTACGACCCCCGCCAGTACGATCCGCGCGTGATTGTGAAGCAGGCATTCGCTGAGGATGACGCTGAGCGTGAGCGTGAGGCGAGGGAACGTGAAGAGGCGCTGCTGAAGGAGAAGGAGAAGGCTGAGAGCCGTGCTCTTCCGCGAGGCGCATACGCCCCCTTCGACGTGGACGCCACCTAAGATTTTGAATAGATAAGAACCCCGCACCGTGATGGTGCGGGGTTCTTTCTGTATCAGCTTCTAGATGCTCAATCTCTAAACGAAGAGCGGCAGGCTCTGACCCGCCCTCGACTTGCCGGACTGCAGCAGCTGCGAGGCGATGGACTGAATCTCTTCGGCGGTGGGGGAGTCCGGGTGACCCCACACGACGGGCATGCCCTCGTCGCCGCCGGTGCGCAGGTTCACATCCAGCGGGACGGAACCGAGCAGCGGTACCGGGTAGGAGAGCGCCTCCGAAAGACGCTCAGCGAGCACCTGACCGCCGCCAGAACCGAACATGTCGAGCACGGTACCGTCCGGCAGGGTCATGGCTGCCATGTTCTCGACCACGCCCACGACCTTCTGGCCGGTCTGCAGGCTCAGGGTACCGGCACGCTCCGCCACATCCACCGCGGCGTGCTGCGGGGTGGAAATGAGCACCAGCTCCGCATTCGGCAGCAGCTGAGCCATGGAGATAGCAATATCGCCGGTACCGGGCGGCAAATCGAGTAGCAGCACGTCCAGGGCGCCGAAGTGCACGTCCATGATGAACTGCTCCAAGGCGCGGTGCAGCATGGGGCCGCGCCACGCCACCGGCTCGTTGCCCTTGAGGAACATGCCGATAGAAATCACGCGAATAAAGCCGCCGCTGACCTTCTGCTCACCCCAACGCTGGGCGGGGGCGGGAACGTCCACGGTCGGCGGAAGAATCAGATCATCCAGACGGGTCGGGGCGTCCGTAATACCCAGCAGACCCGGGATGGAGAAGCCGTGCACATCCGCGTCAATAATGCCCACCGCAAGCCCGCGCGAAGCGAACGCGGCGGCAAGATTCGCGGTCATGGAGGACTTACCCACGCCACCCTTACCGGACACCACACCGAACACGCGGGTCAGCGAACCGGGGGCGGTAAACGGGTTGGAACGCTCCGGCTTGAGCATCGAACGCAGGGCAGAACGCTGCTGCGGGTTCATCGCACCCACCTGCAGCTGCACACGCTCAATACCCTCGACGGTGGCGGCGGCGTCACGAACCTGCTGCTCAATGGTGTTCTTCAGCGGGCAACCCTCAATGGTGAGCAGAACCTTCACCTCAGCCCAGTGGCGACCGGGAATCGGCTCACCGCGCTCATCCAGTTCAGGATGCACGAGCGCAGTCTCAACCATGCCCAGCTCCGTAATGGGGCGGCGCAGTTCGGGGTCCTCAACGCGGGCAAGTGCCGCGTAGAGCGCATCCTGCAGGGGCGAATTAGCGGTCACGGGCGCCCCCCTCACGGGCGCGCTGTGCCTGCTGCTGTGCCTGCTGGGATTCGCGGCTTTGAGGCTGGCTCAAATCATTGCGGTGGGAATCCTGCGCGGAGTCCTTTGCCGAGCGGTCAGCCTTGTCAGAGGCCTGCTCGGCACCGTTCTCGGTGCCCTCAAAGTTCTGGCCCTTAGAATCATGGCCCTCGGAGCCCTGCTCCTCAGCGTCCTTTTCCTCGCCCTCGGAGATATCGATATCGTCGATAGCCTCCTCCAGGTCCTCAATGTCCTCACTGATGTCCTGCAGCTGCTCGGCGTGACGCTCCTGCTCCTGCGCAATGTTCTGCAGTTCCTCAAGAATGTCACGCAGCTCGCTACGAACGAAGTCACGGGTCGCAACCTCACGCAGAGCAATACGCAGCGAAGCAATCTCGCGGGTCAGGTACTGGGTCTCCTCCAGGTTCTGCTGGTCGCGCTTACGGTCCTCAGACGCCACCACGCGGTCGCGGTCATCCTGACGGTTCTGCGCCAACAGCAGCAGGGGAGCAGCGTAAGAAGCCTGCAGGGACAGCATCAGGGTCAGCAGGGTGAAGTTCAGGCTACGCGGGTCGAACTGCATCTCCTCCGGCGCCAGGGAGTTCCAGGCAAGCCACACGCCACAGAAAATGGTCATCCACATCAAAAACTGCGGGGTACCCATGTAGCGTGCGAACGCCTCAGTCATGCGGCCGAAAGCGTCCGGGTTGGGGCTCGTGAACAGCTTCGGCTTGCGGGTGCCGGGGGTGCTCAGCTGCGAGTCGCTACGCTGCGTGCGGGAGTCGCCGCGCTCGCGGTTGCGTTCAGCGTACTTCTTCTCCAGGCGGTCTTTGAGAATGCGCGCCTTATCGATGCGGGGGTTCTCTTCGGTACGGTTTGCGTCGCGGCGGTTCGATTCAGGCAAAGCGTCGTCCTACCTTTCGTACGGGAGTTCCATCATCGTAAGTTCGCCAGTCTTCGGGCAGGAGCGCATCGAGCACGTCGTCGATGGTCACTGCGCCGACCAGGCGGTGCGATTCGTTCACAATGGGAACGATGGTCAGGTCGTAGGTTGCCAGCACGCGTGCCAGCTCTTCCAAACTTGCCTGGTCAGAGACAGGCTCAGTGTCGGTATCGAGGATGTGACCGATCGGCTCGCTCGGCGGCACACGCAGTAGCTTCTGCATGTGCACCAGACCCAGGTACTTGCCGGTCGGGGTTTCCAGGGGCGGGCGGGTCACCATGACGGCAGCCGCCATCGCCGGAGGAATCTCCTCGGCGCGGATGTGCGCGAGCGCCTCCGCGACGGTCGCCTCCGGGGAGAGGATGATCGGCACCGGGTTCATGAGCGAACCGGCGGTACCCTCGTCGTATTCGAGCAGTCGACGCACGTCATCTGCTTCGTCGGGTTCCATGAGCTCGAGTAGCTTCTCGCGCTGGGCGTCGTCCAGCTCGATGAGCAGGTCGGCGGCGTCGTCCGGTTCCATCTCTTCGAGGACCTGCGCGGCACGCTCGTCATCCAGGTGCGAAAGAATCTGCACCTGGTCCTCGGCGGGCAGCTCCTGCAGAACGTCCGCGAGGCGTTCATCCTGCAGTTCGGCAGCGATTTCGACCATGCGCTTATCGCTCATCTCGTGGATAGCGTCCGCAAGGTCGGCGGGCTTGGAGTTCTCGTGGTTGGCCACGAACGCGGTTGCCGCCTGCGGCTCCACGTCGGTGGAGAGCAGAGCCTCGTCCCAGTCGACGATGAGGGTCTCCTTGGAACGGCGGCGCCACGTGCTGGAGCCGGAACTGACGCGGGAGACGAACAGCTCGGTCACGCCCCAGTCGCCGTTGCGGCGCTGCTCAATCGCGACGTCCTCGATAACGGCGTCGCCGCTGCCGTCGAGCAGACGCACGCGGCGGTCAAAGAGCTCACCGACGATGAGAGTCTCAGAGTTGCGCTGTTCGAAGCGGCGCAGGTTCACCAGGCCGGTCGAAATGATCTGTGAAGCGTCGATACTTCGCACACGGGTCATGGGCATGAACACGCGTTTCTTGCCGAGCACCTCAACGATGATGCCGACAACAATGGGTTCGCTACCCTTGGCGGGGCGGGCGCCCGCAATGGATGCGCCCAGGCCGCGTTTGAGCACGACGACATCTCGGAGACGGCCGAGGCGGTCACCGAAAGGGTCAAAAACGTCGAGGCCCAAAAGGCGGGCAATGTAAATCTTGCTGGGGGTGCTGAACTTCGAATTGCTCACCTCTCTAGGGTACGCTCCACCGCGGGGATTCGCACTTTGAGAAGCCTAATTGAACAGGTGCTCGCTACGCCTGTAGAGGAGCTGACCGCCGACCGGGTCCAGGGTTAGGGTGGGCGGTAGAATAGGAGCCATGACTTCTAACCTGCCGAATATTCCCTCGACCCCGCCTTCTTCATATCTGGCGTCGCGCCTGGCGCAGGCTCAGGGCAAGCCCCTGCCCGCCGGTGAGGCGATCGCCTCCTTCGTTCGTCACGATGATGCGCTCGCCGCTTTTGACGTGCTCAGCGAACAGGATTACCCAGTCACGGCGCTGTACCTGATCAATGACGGCATCCGCCAGGTGGAGTACCCGGTACCGTTGCCGTATGGCCGTATCTTGACTTTTGCAGCGCTTCGAGGGGCAGGATTCGGTGCGTTTTTTGCACTGCTGGTTATAGCCTCGACTAATGACTCCTCTGCGTTTGAGGTAATAAAGTATGTGCTGCTGTCGATGGCTATGTTTGTGCTCTGGCAGATGTTCGTTTTGCGTCGCTCTCATGGGAGCCGCCATCCAATGCGTGCCGAATCAATTCCCTCGCGTACCGTGATGTACGCTCTGCCGGAGTACGCTCAGGATGCGCGCCGCGTGCTGGGTGCGCATCCTCGCTTCTCGGCGGCGGTTGCGGCTGCTCGTGCGGCGGCTGCCCCGGAGGCTTCGCAGGCTCGTGCGGCTCAGAGCACCGTCTCGATGAATGGTGCGCCGGTGCCGACCGGTGCCCCGAAGGCACCTTCGTACCGTGCGCAGGCGGGTAGTCAGCCGGCACCGAACCAGAACCTGCCCGAGCGTGATACTTCCGCACAGAACGCGATGGCTCAGAGCGCGGCGCAGAACATGCCCGCGCCCACTCAGCCTACGCAGACTGTTCAGCCCGCTCAGACTTCTCAGCCCGCTAGCCAGGAGCCGGCAAACACTGACCAGGTAAACAGCGCGCAGGCGACCTCCCAGAAGTCGGATCCGCAGAAGCGCCCGGCTCAGCGTTTCGGCCTGCGCGTGGACGACCCAGAAGAGTACGCGAAGCTGATTCAGCCCAAGCCGCAGCGTCCGACTCCGCGCCCGCAGGGCCTGCACGATAAGTCCTCGCACGATAATTCCTCGAAGGACTCCGAATAACCTCACGCCGCAACGGCGGTAACCGCCCCTAACGGCGGGAAATAAGCCGGGAAACAGGCAGAGAAGCAACATAGAAGACACGCGAAAGCCCCTCACCGAACGAATCGGTGAGGGGCTTTCGCTACGCATTGTCATCAGACCGTACTAGCCGGTACAGTCTGGCGGGAATGGTTACGCCTCCTTGGAGAGCTTCGCCATCCACTCCTCAATGCCCTCAACGGTGCGGGGCAGTGCAGCGGAGAGGTTCACGTTGCCGTCCTCGGTGCAGAGCACGTCGTCCTCCAGGCGGATACCGATACCGCGGTACTCCTCGGGAACCGACAGGTCCTCGTCCTTGAAGTACAGGGCCGGCTCAATGGTGAAGACCATGCCCGGCTCCAGCTCAGCCCACATGTACAGCTCAGCCTTTGCCTGCGCGCAGTCGTGCACGTCCAGGCCCAGGTGGTGGCTGGTGCCGTGCGGCATCCAGCGGCGGTGCTGACCGCCCTCAACGGTGAGCGAAACATCAGCGGAAACCGGCAGCAGACCCCACTCTTCCAGACGGTGCGCCAGAACGTTCATGGCTGCCTCGTGGATTTCGTAGAACTTGGTGCCCGGCTTAGCCACAGCGAATGCGGCGTCAGCGGCATCCAGCACAGCGTTGTAGACCTTCGCCTGAACCTCGGTGAACTTACCGTTCACGGGGAAGGTGCGGGTCACGTCAGCAGTGTACAGGGTGTCGTCCTCAACACCTGCGTCCAGCAGCAGCAGCTTGCCGTCATCGACGGTGCCGTTGTTACGGATCCAGTGCAGGATAGTTGCGTTGTTACCGCACGCTGCGATGGTGTCGTAGCCCAGGTCGTTACCGTCGGTACGTGCCACGGAGAAGAACGCAGTCTCAACGACGCGCTCACCGCGGTGGTGCTCCTTAGCCTTCGGCAGTGCACGAATGACCTCTTCGAAGCCCTTGACGGTCATGTCAACGGAACGCTGCAGGTTCTCAACCTCGATAGCGTCCTTAATCAGGCGAGCCTCGGAGAGTGCCACGGCCAGTTCGGAGTCCAGCTTGTCAGCCTGCTCCAGCTCCACGCCGGTGTTGTAGCGGGAGGTGTCAACCAGCGCGTCAACAGCCGGGTCAACGTTGCGGACCAGGCGGATGTTCACGCCGCCCAGGCCCTGGTTACCGGCGTTCTTGGTGATAGCAACCTCAAGCTCGGACAGGTCGCGGGTACGCAGACCGAAGCGCTCGGAGAATTCCTTCAGGGTGGGGCGGGGACCGACCCAGAACTCGCCGTAGCGTGCATCTGCGTAGAATTCGGTGGTGTCGCGGCCAGCCAGCGGGCGGAAGTACAGGGTGACCTCGTGGTTGGAACCGTTGTCGCCGGTACCCTCTTCGACGGGCTCGAAAATCAGCACGGCGTCGGGCTCGTGGTCGATACCCAGACCGGTCTGGTGCGCAAACGCCGAGTGGGGGCGGAAGCGGTAGTCGCAGTCGTTGGAGCGGACCTTCAGCGGGCCTGCGGGCAGGACGAGGCGCTCGCCGGGGAATGCCTTGGAAATCTTGGCGCGGCGCTTAGCGGCGTAGTCTGCTACGGGCTCGCGGGTGTAGCCGTCATCTTCGGCAGGTGCCCAGTTTGCGGCAATGAATTCGGTGAATGCAGACGCCTTGGGGGTGCTGCGGTGGTCGTTCTTCTGAGCTTCGGTGCTCTTCTCATTGTTCTCAGTCATGGGTTAATCATAGCCTCTTCATTACAGGTGGGCAGGTGTTTTAGCGCTTTTGACCATAAGAGAGGGCGCGGTGGGGCAGAATATATCTTTGACCTGCGACCGGGTACCCGATATTCCGCCGCCGATATTGGTAGGGTTGAATCAGAAGAGTAGATGACATGCCTTAAACCCCGCTGAGGTGACGACGAACTAGCAGGGGCGGGGAAGGAGAGAATATGACGCAGACAGAACACCGAAATAGCGCACCGCTACATAACGCGCAGCAGGCACCGCATCCCGCTGAATCGGGCGCACCTGAAAACCTGAACCGTACCGGGCGTTACGATTTGCACATTCACTCCGCTATTTCTGACGGCACGCAGAGCCTGACCGAGCTGGTGCCGCTGATTGCTCACGCCGGGTTGGCGGGTTTCGCGCTGACTGATCACGATACGACGGCTGGTTGGACGCAGGCGGCTCAGCTGGCGGGTGAGCACGGTCTGGATTTTCTGCCGGGTGCCGAGTTCTCCTGCCGCTACCGTTACACCGATGGTGAGGGCCGCGCACGCAAGAAGACCATTCACCTGCTCGCTTATGGTTTTGACCCGGTGGATTCGGAGTTGGCGCACCGTGTGGAGGCGATTCGCGCCAGCCGTGCGGGTCGTGCGCAGGCTATTGTGGACCGTCTTGCCGCCGACTACCCGCTGACCTGGGATGACGTGTTGGCGCAGGTGGGGGAGGGGAACACGGCGGTGGGCCGCCCCCATATTGCTGATGCGCTGGTTGCTGCCGGGGTGGTTGCTGATCGTTCTGAGGCTTTTGCGAAGCTGCTGTACACGGGCAGCCCCTACTATGTGCCGCAGGATGCGCTGGATCCGTTGGAGGCGGTGCGTCTGGTGCGTGAGGCTGGGGGCGTGCCGGTGATTGCGCATCCGATGAGTACGATGCGTGGACCCGCGTTGAGCCTGGAGTATCTGGGTTTGATGGTGGAGGCTGGCCTGGCGGGCGTGGAGGTGTATCACCGTGAGAACTCCCCGGAGGACCGGGCGCGTCTGCTGGAGTTCATTGAGCGTCAGCGTGCGGCGGGCCGTGAGGTGCTGGTGACGGGTTCGAGTGATTATCACGGTGCGGGCAAGCCGAACCTGCTGGGTGAGAATACGACGGATGCGGCGACGGTGGCGCGTATCCGTGAGCAGCTGGCAGCCCAGTAGTAAGACGAAAAGAGTGTGGGGCGGGTTCCCGGTCAAGGAACCCGCCCCACACTCTTAACACGTGCTCTCACGAACGCGCAGAAAAGACCGCCTAGACGCTCTCACGCGAGGCATGATGCTGCAACACCGCACCCGCAACCGCCGCATCCAGCTGCGCAGCCGCACGCGCCGCACGAGCCTTAGCCCGCGCCTGATGCTGACGCTGACGACGCAACTCATCACGCCCATCAATACGCATCTTCTTATCCACCGCATCCATTGACCGGTGACGCACAAACCGGCAGGACGCGCCCTCAACCGGCTGCGTAGTCTCCGTGAGCGTATCCAACACAGCCTTCAACGCATGACGGCTCGCTGCCGTCAACGCATCACGACTCGTACCGCCACGAACACCCACCGTACGCTTCGGCGTGAACAACACACTCGCCCCACGCGGAACACCGCGATACTCAGCGAACGACACCGGATCCACGCCCAGACGCTTAGCCATCACCTCAATAGCCGGCGGATTCTGATCCACACACACGAACTTACGACCCAGCTGAGCCGCCGCCGCACCTGTAGAACCAGAACCAGCGAAGAAATCCAACACCCAATCACCCGGGCGGGAACTCGCCGCAATCATGCGACGCAACAAACCCGTAGGCTTCTGCGTGGGATACCCCGTCTTCTCCTTACCCGTAGGCGACACAATAGTATGCCACCACACATCAGTAGGGAGCTTACCGCGAGAAGCCTTCTCCTCAGTCACCAAACCGGGAGCCATATACGGTTCACGATCAACCTCCGCAGTATTGAAGTAATAGCTGCGGTGATCCTTCGCGTACACCAAAATATTGTCGTGCTTCGTCGGCCAGCGGCGCGTAGACTTCGCGCCGTAGTCATAAGCCCAAATCAGCTCATTAATGAAGTTCTCACGACCAAAAATCATGTCGCACATAATCTTCACATAATGAACCTCACGCCAATCCAGGTGCAGGTACAAGGTGCCGTCCTGCGCAAGCAGACGATGCGCCTGCTCAATACGCGGCGCTAGGAACGCCCAATAATCCTCGAACGAGTCGTTATAGCTCGCCAGAGTCTGCAGGGTGCTCGAATAGCTCTTGCCCTTAAAACCGGTGCGGTCACCCTTCTCAGAAGCCTCCGCGCTCAACGTGCGGCGCGTCTGCTTCTTACCCGTATTGAACGGCGGATCAATGTAGATTACGGTGAACGCACCATCGGGCAGCTCACGCAGATACTCCAGGTTATCTGCCTGCACCAGCAGCGACGGGCCCTGCGGATTGAAAACAGTCGAATCCGTGCGGGGCGACTCAGCGGCAGGGGAGGGCGCGGCAGGCGCCGGGGATGCTGAAATACCCAACCCCGGCCCTAGCCTTCAGAACCAGCACGGTCAGCGCCACGGCCCTTACCGCGAGAACCCTCAGAACGAGAACCCCCAGCACGAGAACCCCCAGCACGAGAACCTTCAGCACGCGAGCCTTCAGAGCGGCGGCGGGGGCGGCGGCCCTCACCCTCCACGGGCTGACCCTCAACACGGCGGGTACGGCGACGCTGACGAGGCGCACGCTCAGAACGCTCCGAAGAACGTTCGGATGCGCCCTGCTCGTTACGCTCCGCACGCTCAGAAGAACGCTCGGAACGCTCAGTGCGCTTGCGGCCCTCGGAGCGGCTACGGCGCTCGCCGCGGCCCTCACCGGAACGACCGTCGTGGCCACCGTCACGACCGCCGCGGGAACGGCGCGAACCCTTCTCACCGTCACGACCGCCAGAACGTCCACCCTCACGGGAACCATCGCGGCCACCGCGAGAACGAGCCGGACGGCCATCACGCGAGTCGCGGGCGCTCTCAAAGAACTCATCGCCCATGCCCTCAGCCACACGCTCCTCGCGCGGCAGGCGGCCCTTAGTGCCAGCCGGAATGTTCAGGTCATGGAACAGATGCTCAGAGGAAGAGTAGGTCTCAACCGGCTCAGGAACACCCAGCTCCAGGGCGTCGTTAATGACCTTCCAGCGCGGCAGGTCATCCCAGTCAACCAGGGTCACAGCGGTACCCTCATTGCCCGCACGGCCGGTACGGCCGGTACGGTGCAGGTAAGTCTTCTCATCCTCGGGCACGCGGTGGTTAATCACGTGGGTCACGTCTTCAACGTCAATACCGCGAGCCGCCACATCGGTCGCAACCAGAATGTCGACCTTGCCGGTGCGGAACGCCTTCAGCGCCTGCTCACGCGCAACCTGGTTCAGGTCACCATGCAGGGGAGCGGCAGCGAAGCCACGGTTCACCAGCTCCTCCGCCACACGGGCAGCATCACGCTTGGTCTTGGTGAAGATGACGGTGCGGCCGCGGCCGGTAGCGCGCAGAATGCGGCCAATCATCTCGTCCTTGTCCAGGTGGTGCGCACGGTAGACGACCTGGCGGATCGAAGCCTTAGTCTTCGAGGCGTCCTCGGGGTCAGCGGCGCTAATGCGCATGGGCTTGGTCATGTACTGGCGTGCCATCGCGATGACCGGGCCGGGCATGGTTGCGGAGAACAGCATGCTCTGGCGGTCCTCCGGCAGGTAGCTGAGGATCTTCTCAACCGAGGGCTGGAAACCCAAATCCAGCATCTCGTCAGCCTCATCGAGGACCACGATCTTAACCTGCTTCAGGTTCAGGAAGCCCTGCTGGTACAGGTCGATAATGCGGCCGGGGGTGCCCACCGCAACCTCCAGGCCGCGGCGCAGCAGCTCAGCCTGAGGCTCAATCGGCACACCACCGTACAGGGTGGCGACGCGGGCGTTGCGCAGCTTCGCAGCAATCGCCAGGTCCTCGCCCACCTGAATAGCAAGCTCACGGGTCGGAACCAGAATCAGCGCCTGAGGTGCGCCGGGGTGCTCCAAATCAGCCCAACCCTCATCGTCGCGGCCGACCACACGCTGAATGGTAGGCAGACCGAAGCCGAGGGTCTTACCGGTACCGGTCTTCGCCTGACCAATGATGTCCTGGCCAGACAGAGCCACGGGAAGAGTCAGCTCCTGGATGGGGAAGGGGGAGGTAATGCCAACCGCCGCGAGGGCGTCGCTAATATCCTGGCGAACGCCGAAGTCGGCGAAGGACTTTGCAGTCTGAGTGGTTTCCTGCGTGTTCGTTTCAGTCACTGGACCGTATCTTTCTACCCCTGCTCGGGGTGTGTTTCTCCCCGTAATGGGGGATGTACCAGCCAGCGCCTCGGTAGTGGAGGCGGTGACGGGCGGGCGTCGAAAGCCGGCCGCGGGAAATTCTTACACGGGAAATTCTTACCGAGACGCCGCCTGCACGCATGGTTATTACTCAAGGTTCATTCATGATGAGAAGGCGGTGCAGTCTCGGGGTCTTGAAAGGGGTACGACCGGTCATTCACTTAACCCCTCAATATTAACCTGGATTTGCTTTCGGCGCACCCTCAACCGGTTGTGGTGTGCACCCGTGATGGGTGATATACCGCCCCAAAACCGGGTGCCGTGAGGTTTTTGTGTAGGCGGTTTAAAACGCAAAACCCCGCATTCGGCACGGCGTAACCACGTGGCGCATACAGCGCACGCACACGGCGCATAAAGCGCGGTTACGCATCGTGACGGATGCGGGGGGGGGGGGCTAAAGCTAAAGGGGGTTCAGCCGCCGAAATTAGGCGCCGATACCGAAACCAACGTGACGCTTAGCGTCGGAACCCAGCTCGACGTAGCCAATCTGAGCGCCAGAAATCAGGGTGGTGTTGCCCTTATCATCCATAATCTGCAGCAGCGAGCCGTCTTCAATAGCCTTCGAGACCTTCTCCATGAGGATTTCCTTAGCCTCACTAGTCTCAACAATAATTTCACGAGCAATGTGGCGAATGCCAATCTTGATTTCCATGAGTCTCCTCGCAGAATAGTCCGGCACAGCCAAACGTGCGCCGGGTATGGGAACTGTCTTATCTAGCATCTACTCTAGCGTGAATACGCCCATCGGCACCGTGAACAGGCGGTACTTCGCCGGGGGCTAATAAAATACTCGCCGCCGGATGCGTGAAAATGCGCGTGAAAAATGCCGGGAAGAGGGGAGGGGAGACTCCTAAGACTCCTCCACCTGAATGCCGTAGAGGGTCTCCAGCGCCTGCACGTAATCCTCTGCGCGGCCCTCCGACGCCAGCTTCTTGGCGCGCACCGTCGGGGTGTGCAGCAGGGACTTCACCATGCGGCGCATCGCCAGCTCGAACTGCTCCGTCGCCGCACCGCAACCAAACTGGTTACGTACCTTCTCCAGCTCAGAATCCAGCACATCCATAGTGTGCGAACGCAGCGCAACAATCGCGGAGTCAATCGTGCGGGAACGCTGACGAGACACAAACGCCGCCAGCTCAGACTCCACAATGCGCGTAGCCGTCGCCACGGATTCCTCGGTCTCCTCGGGGGCGGCAAGGCGCACCGACTCGAGGGTAATCAGCTCAACATTCGGCAGGTCAGCGACCGAGGGGTCAAAGTCACGTGAAAGAGCAAGGTCAAGAATCGTGTGGTGGCCGCCCGGAATCTGCTCGGGAAGCAGCGGATCTGAGCCGCCGGAGCAACCAATAATGACGTCGGCAGAAGCCATGGCCTGCTCCATGCCGTCCACCGGCACCGCAGAAACCTCGCGCTTTGCCGCGAACTCGGCGGCACGACCAGAACGGGAATTGACCCAAATATCGGTGCAACCGCGCTCACGCAGAGCCGCAATGGTTGCACCCGCGTAAGCGCCGGTACCAAAAATTAGGGCGCGTCGGGTCGACCAGTCCTTCTCGGCAACCTCATCCGCAAGATCCAGGGCAACAGACACAATCGAGCGGCCCTGGGCGCCAAGCGCCGTGTGCTGACCCACCTGACGAGCCGTATGCGCCGCATGCTCAAACAGCTGCACCAGCTCACCGGGAAGAGTCACGCCCTCCTCCTGAGCCTTCGCCTGCGCGGCAGCCAGGGCGCGGCGTACCTGACCGGCGATTTCGCGCTCGCCAACCACTGCAGACTCCAGGCCGGAGGCGACCGTCAGCAGGTGGCGTGCCGCTTCCTCGTCTGCGTACACATCGAAGCTGGAGGCAACTAGCTCCTTATCCAGCCCGGAGGTCTGAGCAATCGAATCAACAATCAGCTCACGAACCATGTGCACATGCGCAGAGACGTGCAGCTGAACATACATTTCAAGACGGTTACAGGTGGCAAGAACTACTGCACCCTTAACACCGAGTTGACGCGCTACATCCGCCGCCAGAATATCGGGTACGCCAGAGGCACCGGCGCTCAAGGCAGCGACGGTGGTCAAATCAACGGTGTGGTGCGATGCCACAAATGCATAAATACTCACTAGAGACTAATCATAACCACGCCGACTAAGCCCCTGTAAAGCTCACAGAACCTAAGTTCCATCATCGTAGGGGGCAAGAAAATCTGCGCGGTGGGGGATGCGGGCACGAAGAGCAGGCGCGAACTAAGGTTTCCCTCAGTGCTAAGAAAGTCATCATTAGGTAAGAGTCACCATGACATAGTGTCGCAAAAACGCCCACATAAACCTGTCACACTAGAGACTATGAGCGAAAACCAGCACACCACCCCCGCGTCGGCACAGGGCACCGCACAGGCACCCGCCCTGCCCGCACACCCCACCGACGCCCAGCGACCCCTGCTCACCGACGAACAGCTCGCACACCTACCCGCCAACCACCCCCTGCGCGCAGGCGCCGCCGCCGACTCGCCCATGCTCCGCGCCCTCACCGGCCGCCCCTCCAGCCACCGACCCGTCTGGTTCATGCGCCAGGCAGGCCGCTCCCTGCCCGAATACCGCCAGGTACGCGAAGGCATCCCCATGCTGGACGCATGCCTCACCCCCGACCTCGCCGCAGAAATCACCGTGCAGCCCGTCCGCCGCCACAAGGTCGACGCCGGCATCTTCTTCTCCGACATCGTCATCCCCATGAAGCTCGCGGGCGTCAACGTCGACATCGTGCCCGGTAAGGGCCCGGTCCTCGACCAGCCCGTACGCACCCTCGACGAGGTGCGCGCCCTGCCTGAACTCAAAGACAGCGACCTCGACCCCATCCGCGAAGCCGTCGACGCCACCGTAGAAATGCTCGGCGACACCCCGCTCATCGGCTTCGCTGGAGCCCCCTTCACCGTCGCCGCCTACATGGTCGAGGGCGGACCCTCCCGCGACCACCTGCGCCCGCGCACCATGATGCACGCCGACCCCGCCGCCTGGCACGAACTCGCCGCCTGGGCAGCCCGCACCGCAGGCCAGTTCCTGCGCGCACAGATTGAGGCGGGCGCATCCGCCGTGCAGCTCTTCGACTCCTGGGCAGGCTCCCTCGGCGAAAGCGACTACCGCCGCTACGTGCAGGCACACTCCGCAACCGCCCTCGATATGGTGCGCGAATACGGTGTGCCGCGCATCCACTTCGGCACCGGCACCACCGCCCTGCTGCCCGCCATGCACGAAGCCGGCGCAGACGTCATCGGCGTGGACTACCGCCTGCCGCTGTCCGCTGCGAACACCCTGCTCAACGGCGCCGTACCCCTGCAGGGCAACATCGACCCGGCACTGCTCGCCGCAGGTCGCGAAAACCTCTACGCACACGTAGACGAAGTGCTCGCAGAAGGCAACGCCGCCCCCTCGCACGTGGTCAACCTCGGCCACGGCGTACCCCCGACCACCGACCCGCAGGTGCTCACCGACCTCGTGGCATATATCCACGAACGCACCGCGCAGGCATAGGATAAATAACGATAAATAGACGGCGCAGATGCTGGACACCCTCCGGCATCTGCACCGAACATCTGCACCCCGAACCAACCACCACACCCGTTACCGCAATGGGCAACTCCACCGCAGACAGACCGAAGGAGAACCACCATGGGCCACACCAACCAGGCACCGTACCGCACCCCACAGGTCAGTTCCTCCGCCGCGCCCCAGAACGCACGAGCTTTCACCCGCAATGAGAAGGCACCCACCGCCATCGTCATCGGCGGCGGCCCCTCCGGCCTCATCTCGGCACGCCGCCTCGCCGCAGCCGGTATGCGCGTCACCCTGCTCGAACAGCGCCACCACCTCGGCGGTGCCGTTGGTGCCCACGAAGTTGGCGGCCTTCTGCTGGACTCCGGCGCAGAATCCTTCGCAACCCGCAGCCCCATTGTCAGCGACCTCGTCAAGGAACTCGGCCTGGGCGACCAGATCGTCACCCCCAACTCCTACGGCTCCTGGCTGTACCTGCCGCAGGGCGCCCGCCGCACCCCCAGCACCGGCATCATGGGCATCCCCGGCAACGTGAACGATAAGTCGCTAATCCCCGTCATCGGTAAGAACGGTCTGCGCCGCGCCCAGGTGGACAAGTTCCTCCCCGTCTCCGCAGGCGAGAACGCGAAGACCCTCGGTGAGCTCGTGCGCATCCGCATGGGCCAGAAAGTGCTCGACAACCTCGTCGCACCCGTAGTCTCCGGCGTGTACTCCACCCACCCCGACAAGCTCGACGTCGATGCGACCATCCCCGGTCTGCGCGAAGCCTTCCGCAAGCACCGCTCCCTCTCCGCCGCAGCGCACGCTTTCCGTTCGGCAGCCCCCGCAGGCTCACAGGTCGCCGGTATCGTGGGCGGCATGAACCAGCTGTCCGAACGTCTCGTCGAAGACCTCTACGCCGCCGGCGTGCGCATCGTCACCGGATTCGACGTCATCGCCGTGGACCGCGACGAATCCACCGGCCAGTGGTTCATCATCCAGCGCCACACCACCGACGGCGAAAACACCCCCCTCTACGCCGACTACCTGGTGCTCGCCACCGACGGCCCGACCGTGGCACGACTCATCGGCCCGCACGTCTCCACCGCCCTACCCGCCATGGAACCCGGCCCCGAAGTCGCCCTCGTCACCCTCGTCGTCGACGCCCCCGCCCTGGACAAGCACCCCCGCGGTACCGGCCTGCTCGTCTCCGAAGAAGCCACCGCCGTACGCGCCAAGGCACTCACCCACGCCACCGCCAAATGGCAGTGGGTCGCCGACGCCGCAGGCCCCGGACGCCACGTCGTGCGCCTCTCCTACGGCCGCGGCGGCGAAGACGCCCGCTTCTCCGAAGTCGCCCTCGCAGACGAGCAGCTCATCACCCTCGCTCTGCGCGACGCCACCCGCATGATGGACGTAGCCCTCACCCGCAGCAACCTCGTTGACGCGGACGTGGTGCGTTGGCGCGGCGTACTGCCCGCCTCCACCCCCGGCCACCGAGACCGAGTCAAGGAATTCCGCGAACGCGCCAGCGAACTCGGAACCCTCAGCACCGTCGGCTCCTGGGCGGCAGGCTCCGGCCTGGTCTTAACCGTCAAAGACACCTACGAGCAGATCGACCGCCTCATCTACCACGCGGCACAGGACTGGGAAGGCGTCACCTCCCTGAAAGCCGCAACCGCCAAGTAGACGGCGCAGTGGCGGCAGAAGCTCAGCCAATAACTCAGCCCAGCCAGTAACTAGACCAAAAAATTGAGAAAACGCGCAGCTACGGAAGCCGCGCCTCCAGCACAGCGAACCCTCGCTGAAGAAAGGAACACACAATGTCTCACGATCACGCAGCACACGGCCACGGCGGCGCACACGGCGCAGGTCAGGGCGGCTACACCCACGCAGGCCACGGCTACGGCGGCGCACCCAAGGGCTACGCAGTCCAGCACTCCGCAGCCGACGAGAACCGCCGCGGTCGCGAAGAAGGCGAAACCCTGCACTACGCTCTGTACACCGTGTTCGCACGCTCCGGCGCACGCCCGGCAGAGGCTAACACCGACGAGGCTCGTGCCGAATTCGAGAAGGTTGTTGAGCAGCTGGCCGCCGAGGGTGTGACCCTGCGCGGCATCTACGACGTCTCCGCAATGCGCGACAACGCAGACGTCATGATTTGGACCCACGGCCAGAACCCCGAAAAGCTGCAGGCAGCAGTCCGCAAGATTCGCCGCACCGCACTGTTCGCAGGCACCACCATCGTCTGGTCCACCATGGGCGTACACCGCGAAGCAGAGTTCACCCGCAACCACGCCCCCGCCTACGCACGCGGCAAGGCACCTGAAACCTGGGTCTGCGTCTACCCCTTCGTACGCTCCTACGACTGGTACTACATGAACCCCGAACGACGTGCAGAAATGCTCAAGAACCACGGTATGAAGGCCATCGACTTCCCGCAGGTTCTTGCAAACACCGTCGCAT
Organism: Rothia mucilaginosa; assembly: GCA_963542785.1. Taxonomy (GTDB): domain Bacteria; phylum Actinomycetota; class Actinomycetes; order Actinomycetales; family Micrococcaceae; genus Rothia; species Rothia mucilaginosa_G. Next base: position 2,717 of record CAUUAD010000008.1, on the reverse strand, counting down.
CGTTCGGCCTGAACGACTACGAATGGGTCCTCGCCCTCGAAGCACCCGAACTCGTGGACCTCGTCGACCTGATGCGTCACTTCCGCAACACTGAAGCACGCCTGCACGTTCGCGAAGACACCCCCTTCTACACCGGCCGCCGCATTGGCGCAGACGAAGTAGCAGAGGTTCTGGCGTGAGCCATCAGCCGAACGACGGCGTAACCCTCAACGGCACGCTCCTGCCGGACGACGTGGTACCCAACCGCACCGACCCGGCGAACACCGCCTCCAACGGCCCCGCCGCGCTCAACGAGCAGACCCTCGGCGACTACCGAAGCGAACGCAGCATCACCCGTGAGCGCGCCGAAGAGGTGCGCCCCTACGACCTGGTGATTCTCTCCTCCTTCGGTGGCCCCGAGGGGCAGGAGGACGTCATCCCGTTCCTGCGCAACGTAACCGCTGGCCGCGGTATCCCGGATGAGCGCCTCGAAGAGGTCGCCACCCACTACCGCGCCAACGGCGGCATCTCGCCCATTAACGAGCAGAACCGTGCCCTGCTCGCTGCGCTGCAGCAGGCGCTTGCTGAACGCGGCCCGCACATCCCGATCACCTGGGCGAACCGCAACTGGAAGCCCTACGTGAAGGACGTGCTCGCCGAAGCCTACGAGAACGGGCACCGTAATGTGCTCGTGCTGGCGACCAGCGCCTACCCCGGCTACTCGAGCTGCCGCCAGTACCGTGAGGACTACGGCATGGCGATCGAGCAGCTCGGCCTGGAAGGTCGCGTGCACGTGGGCAAGATCCGTCAGTTCTTTGACGTGCCCGGCTTCTCCCGCGCTTTCGCTGACGGGCTGAAGAACGGCCTCGCCACGGTGCGTGAGCAGCTTGCCGCACGCGATAGCGGTTCGTTGAACCCGCGCCTGCGCATCATGTTCTGCACCCACTCGGTGCCGACCTCCGCGGCGAACGAGGCAGGTCCGCGCGGCGTGAACTACGAGGGCGGCTCCGCCTACGTGGAGAAGCACCTGCAGGTCGCTCGCGCCGTGCTTTCGCTGGTTCGCGATGAGGCCCCGCAGCTTCTGCAGAACGTCGAGTGGGAGCTGGTGTACCAGTCCCGCTCCGGCCCGCCGTCCATGCCGTGGCTGGAGCCGGACGTCAACGACGCCCTGGAGGCGCTGCCCACCCCCGCCAACCCCGGCGAGGACGGCGAGGCCCCCGTGGAGGGCGTCGTGCTGGTGCCCCTCGGCTTCGTCTCCGACCACATGGAAGTCAAGTGGGACCTGGACACCGAGGCGCTGGACACCTGCGAGCGCCTGGGCGTGGTCGCCGTGCGCACCCCCACCCCCGGCACGCATCCGGCGTACGTGGAGTCGCTGCGCCGTCTCATTGAGGAGCGTGTGGAGAACGGTGTTTCAGCCGACCTGCGCCCCGAACGTGAGAGCGTCCTCGCCCCGAGCGCGAGCGGTCAGTACGGCTGGTTCGACGAGTGCGACCCCGGCTGCTGCAAGCCCGGTCGCGGTGCGCCGAAGCCGGTCATCGCCGAATACGCAGCCGGCGCTACCGGCGCTGAGGACAGCGCTTCTGAGAACGCACCCGCCAGCCGCTCCGGCGGATGCTGCTCCCACTAACACCACCCCTGTAGCTCCGGCTCGCCCCAACACCCCCCTGACCGGGGCGTGCGGGCGGGTCGGAGCGCACGTGCCTACAGGCTACCCCCAGAATTTAGACAAACACACAGCGTCGCAAACACACAGCCTCTGGGGGAAACGCACACGCCTACGGGCTATCACACACATCACCGAAAAGGAGAGATATGAGCCATCACGAGTACATCTTGGGCACCCGCGGGTCTGCTCTCGCCCTGACCCAAAGCCGTATTGCCGCTGAAACCGTCACCTCCCTCTACACCGAACACCAGGCACACCACGGCGCCGCAGATGCCGAGGTCGTGGATTTCACCCTGCGCACCGTCAAAACCGAAGGCGACGTGCTCACCGGACCCCTGGCGACCCTTGGCGGCACCGGCGTATTCGCCGCGGCACTGCGCCAGCGCCTGCTCGACGGCGAGAACGCCTCCGAAGAAAACCGCGTGGACATGGCAGTACACTCCCTCAAGGACCTGCCCTCCGCGCCCTGCCCCGGCCTGGTGGTCGCCGCAACCCTCAAGCGTGAAGACCCCCGCGACGCCCTCGTGGCACGCGACGGCCTGACCGTCGACACCCTGCCGGAGGGCGCCCGCGTGGGCACCGGTTCGCCGCGCCGCGCCGCCCAGCTGCGCGCCCTACGTCCCGACCTTGAAATCGTTGACATCCGCGGTAACGTGGGCACCCGCATCGGCCGTGTGAAGGGCCTGGAAGAGCACGCCGGCAAACAGGTCGTACTCCGCCAGAACGCTGAAACTTCCGAACGAGCCGACCACGGTGTCGGCACCGAACGCAGCGGCGACTGCGACGCCGTGGTGCTCGCAGTCTCCGGCCTTAAGCGCCTGGGCAAGGAAGAACTCATCACCGAGTACCTTGACCCCACCCGCATGCTGCCCGCCCCCGGCCAGGGTGCGCTCGCCCTGGAAGTGCGCGAAAGTGAATTCGAGAACCCGGACCCCGCCGTGCTCGCCGACCCCGAGGTAGCGCGCCCGGTGCGTGCCCTCGGCCGTGCCCTGCTCGCCGCAAACCACCACGAAACCCGCCTCGCCGTCAGCGCCGAACGTGCCCTGCTGCGCCGCCTCGAAGCCGGATG
>CAUUAD010000007.1:0-26055 GCA_963542785.1 Rothia mucilaginosa | reverse complement strand
TATGATTCGCGTCTAAGATTCGTGTCTAAGATTCAAGGAGCTCGTATGACACACGCACTTCAGCCGCAGGCGACCTTTCCCCGTTCCGCTTCTTCCCGCGATGCCCGTTCACACGCCCATGCGGCGGCGCACGTTAGCATCGCCCACCTACACTTTGCGCACCCGAGCCAGCCTCCGCTTTTTGCGGACCTTTCAGCGGTGTTTTCGGCACCTCTGACCGGGCTCATCGGTGACAATGGTTGCGGAAAAACAACCCTTATGAGGTTGATTTTGGGCGATTTGATCCCGGATTCCGGTTCTTTGGCGGCGCCGGAGCGCATAGCGTATCTACCTCAAGATTTGGGTCTGGATCGGGAACAGACCCTCGCCGAGCTCTGCGGAATCTCCGAGATTCTGCGGGCTTTGCAGGCAGTGGAATCCGGCGAGTACTCCCCTGAACTCCATGAGACCATCGGGGACGGTTGGGACGTTGAGGAGCGCACCCTAGCTACTTTGGCAACCTACGGTTTTACCCCGGCAACCCTGGTTGATCGTGACACCCCGGAGGCTGTTCGCGCACTCTTTGCCCGCAACATGCGCAGCTTCTCCGGCGGCGAGGCAGTCATTGCCGCGCTTGCCTCACTCATGGTTTCCGATCCCGAGTTCATTCTGCTCGATGAGCCGACGAACAACCTGGACTCCTCAGCAAAGGCTCAACTCTTCACCGCGCTGGAGGCGCTACCCTGCCCGGCGCTGATTATTAGCCACGACCGTGACCTGCTGGAGCGCGTGAATGTGATTGCGGAGCTTCACTCCGACCGTCAGGGTCTGGCTCATCTGCGCCTCTTCGAGGGCAACTACAGCACCTACCGGCAGGCACTGGACACCGAACAGCAGGCGGCTCAGCGTCGCGTGAGTGAGGCGAAGAATCAGGTGCGCTCGGCGCATCGTGAGTGGGTGCAGGCGCAGGAGATTATCTCGAAGAACATGGCGCAAGTGTGGAAGGACGATCAGCCGGACACGATTCTTGCCCTCGCCAAGGACGCCTCACGGCAGGCGGCGGTGAAGCTTCGCGGTCTGCGCATCGGCAAGCAGGAGCAGGCTCAGGAGGCGTATCAGAAGGCTCAGGAGCAGGTGCGGGCACAGGAGAAAATCTATGCAGAGCTGAGCCAGCAGCCCCTACCCGCGGGACGTAAGGTGCTGGAGCTACGCAGGGTTGACATCCAGCAGGTTTCACGTGAAACATTTACCGTTCAGCAACCTTCAAAGGTTGATTCTCTGCATTTTTCACCCGCTGGAGTTAATAGCGAGAGCCAGCAGGGAACCCCGGTGGAGCGTCCCGAACACCTGATTCTCAGCGGCCCCGAGCACCTGCGCATCACCGGTGCAAACGGTAGTGGCAAGACCACCCTCCTTGAGGCAATTGCCCACGCCGGCGAGGCGGACTACCTCTCCCCCGTACAGCCCGCCTATCGCGTCGACTATTGCATCGAGGGGGCGTATATTCCGCAGCGCATTAGCTTGGATCCACAGCTGACTCTCCTGCAGAGCGTGCAGCGGGCAAACCCCGGGGTGAGCGAACAGCACCTTCGTGATCAGCTGGCGCGGTTACTTTTCCGTCGCGAGAGCGTGCACCATAAGACCGGTGAGCTCTCCGGCGGTGAGCGTTTCCGCGCAGCGGTGGCGCAGGTGCTTCTGGCTGATCCGGTACCGCAGCTACTCATGCTGGATGAGCCGACGAACAACCTCGATATTTCTTCGGTGGATTGGTTGGTGCAGGCACTCGAAGCCTACACCGGTGCGCTCATCGTTGTGAGCCATGATGAGGATTTCTGCCGCCGCATCCGCATTGACCGCACGCTGGCGCTCTAGAATTCCGCGCCCAACCTCGCGGGGCAACACCTGAATACAACGAACGGGTGCCCGGCACCTCCGAATATGGAGGCGCCGGGCACCCGTTTCAGTTATCTCACCGCGGCCACTTCACCGCGCTGACGAAAACTTAGATTAGAGGACCAGGCCCTTAGTCTGGGACACTGCGCGCTCGAAGCGAGCCTGAACGTCAGCCCAGTTCACAATGTTCCAGAATGCCTTGACGTACTCGCCCTTAACGTTCTGGTAGTCCAGGTAGAATGCGTGCTCCCACATGTCCAGCTGCAGAACGGGAATCAGTGCAACGGAGATGTTGCCCTGCTGATCGTAAAGCTGCTCGATGATGAGGCGCTTGCCAACGGTGTCCCACGCGAGGATTGCCCAGCCGGAGCCCTGAATGGTCAGTGCAACGTTGGTGAAGTGCTCGCGGAACTTGTCGAAGGAGCCGAAGAACTCGTCGATTGCTGCTGCCAGCTCGCCGGTGGGCTTGTCGCCACCCTCGGGGGACAGGTTGTTCCAGAAAATCGAGTGGTTGGTGTGGCCACCCAGGTTGAACGCCAGGTCCTTGGAGAGCTTGGAGACGTTGCCGTACGCACCGTTCTCGCGTGCCTCTTCGAGCTGCTCAAGAGCTGCGTTAGCACCTGCAACGTATGCTGCGTGGTGCTTGTCGTGGTGCAGCTCCATAATCTTTGCGGAGATGTGGGGCTCGAGCGCCGCGTAGTCGTAGGGGAGCTCGGGGAGGGTGTACTTTTCAGCCATGATGATGCCTTTCATTAGAATGCTTGGCTGTATTAAAGATTACCAGCGTAGCGTTTACTTTACTTTTCACGAGTTGGGGGGCGTCACATGTGCGCACCAACCCGCACGAGCCTGTGGATTTTAGGCCGAAACTTTTCCCCATACCGGTGGATAACCCTGTATATCAACAGACTTTTCAGGCTTAGCACCCTATTCTGCCTTGAAATAACAGGGTATGCACCCATGTGAATAACAGTACTGTAAGTTCTCCACACTGTGGATAACTACTGTGGATAACATCCTATTTTGGGGATGCGCGGGGGATAAACTGCAGAATTTTCACCCTCATTCGGGGCGTTTTTCCTTCTACTAGCCAAAATTTTGGACGCCAACAGGGGCGCTGAGCGGTCTTATACACCTCTTTTACGCCGGAGGTGGTGGATTAAGTGCACAGGGTTATCCACAGGTGTGGAAAATCTGGCGTTCCGCGAATTTAAAGGTGAAAAGGTCTTCTGTTTAAGAACTTGCCCTCGGTTTTAACGGCTGTGAAAGCCTGTAATTACAAGAATTTTTCTGCAGAGCTCTTAAATTGGGCCCGTGGCGAGCCTCGATTCCGCTCCACCAAATCACATGTGTGTAAGTTCTCCACACTGTGGATAAACCCTGTGGATAACACTCCCGGCACGATACGGCGCAACAATACCGCAGTCCCACAGCGCAGCCAGGCGGCGTAGCCACACTTGTATAGCTACATAACAGCACAGGTGTTTGCGCCTCCTCGTATGCTCCTCCCCCGGCTCGTACAGCGCTCTTGCTGATGCCGATATGAGGGTAAAGAAAAAGAGCACCCGACCATTGGATGCTCTTAGAGTGAGTTGATAGAAATTTGAGTTAAAAAGATACGGTACGGAATGCAGCCCAACCACGAACTGCACCCGCACCGCACATCCGTCGGTAGAAATACGAGTTACTCGTACACCGACGACAATCACCGATAAATAGAGAGTCGAACCTATCGAAGCGAGCTTCCGGTCTCGCCTCGGAGGCTTCCTTCGACCCCGTTATGTAATTAGTGTACACGGTTTCATTACGGTTGCAAAGCCAAAACCGAGATTTTTTTAAAATTTTTGTTACCGTTTCGTTATTTTTCGACCTCGGAACACTCTTTGCCGGCCCGAGAATTTTCTTCCACCACCCAAAAAACCCTGATATTCCGCGGAAGTTGGCATTATGCACGGAGGTGCTTCTTGGTATGGTCTCGTCTATACTTGTACCAGAAATCTTTTTAAATATGTCGCATATCACTTGCTTACCTTGGGTATTTGCAGTCACTGCGTGCAAAAAGATACCCCTAGCACCCCTCAAAAAATTAGCACCAAAGTGTCAAGCATTACTTGACCGTACCAATTTTGAGTCACCTAGTCAGACCTTTCGCTACAATGGGTGCCAACACGCCACTTCTCTCTTTAATAAGAGAGCTCCATATCCGATAAAAGAGGAATCAATCCCGTGTCCACACCAACCACGTCTGCGCAGCGGTCTGACAATACCGCACACAGCGAATCCACCCAGTGGCTCTCCCCGCAAGAGCGAGAAGGCTGGCTCTTTATCAGCTCCATTATCTTCAGCCTCACCCGCAAGCTAGAGAATCAGCTACAAACCGAGGCTGGCATCAGCTTCGTTGAATACATGGTGCTTGCAATGCTTTCCGAGTCCAAGGATCATTCCCTGACCATGACCGAGCTGGCAATCACTACGAACACTCTTCCCGCACGCCTCTCACGAGTCGTAGCGCGTTTGGAGAAGGATGGATACGTCCGCCGTTCCCTCAGTGCTGAAGACCGCCGTGTGAGCATCTGCCACCTGCTCCCCGCAGGCGAGCAGAAGATCCAGGAAGTCGCACCCAGCCATGTTTGCGAAGTACGCCGCCAAATTTTCGATCACCTCACCCCCGAGCAGGTTGAGCAGCTTGCCGAGATTGGTAAGGCTGTTCTGGGTGATACTCCTTCAAATGTCATCTCGATTGATGCGCTAAAGCGCGGAGAATACCCCGCACAATAACCTCCTCCACCCCACAGAGGGATGAGAGTTGAGAGAACCAGAGATAAGGCACATTCCCCACCGGGAACGTGCCTTATCTCTTTAAAGGTGCGCGCAGAACAACCTTTACGGAGGCGGTTGGGGGCGCATCGGGGTTCTGGCCACACCAGTTTCGCCGCATTTTCGAGAGATTTTTAAGATTTTTTTTGCGCCCTCTAGCCCCATGCGCGGGCACCCAACATGGTGTCTCTATGTTTACCTTGAACCGTAGGGTTTGTGGTTTTTAAACCCGCTGTCTATCCCCGTTAAACCGCGAAATCTCAAGGAAACACACCCAATACCACTCAATCCAAAGAGAGTATTCAGGGCATCCACACTAAGGGTTATGGCGACAATATGTCAGGGGTACCTCATCTACCCCACCGATTAGCCTTTTCTCTCTGTACACGCCCCAGAGCACCCCGTACGATAAATATCAACAGGTTGCACCGCGCCATCCGGCGCCCAAGAGCAATCACCATATAAGGAGAAACCATATGTCTAAGTCTTTCTACGACCTTCTGAACGAGCAGATCGGCCACGAGTTCGCTGCATCTCACCAGTACCTGTCCATGGCTATCTGGCTCGACGGTGAGGATCTGCCCCAGCTGGCTAAGTTCTTCTACCGCCAGTCCCTCGAAGAGCGCGAGCACGCACTCATGATGGTTCAGTACAAGCTGGACCGTGGCCACAAGGTTGAGATTCCCTCCGTTCCCGCTGTCAAGAACGACTTCGAGAACGTTCAGGAAATCGTCGACATGTCCCTGGCACAGGAGAAGGTCGTCACCGGTCAGATCGAGGCACTGTTCTCCGCAGCACGCGCTGAGAACTACGCACTGGGCGAGCAGTTCATCCTCTGGTTCCTGAAGGAGCAGGTCGAGGAAGTCGCCACCATGGAAACCCTCGTGACCGTCGTAAAGCGCGCCAACGGCAACCTCTTCGACCTGGAGAACTACGTTGCACGCGAGCTGGCAGACGACCACGGCCAGGAGTCCGGCGCACCCGCTATCGCAGGCGCATAATCTCGCATTCGCACGACTAGAGCACTAGTCGAACACGCAGAATAGCTGCAGAAATACTAAAACGTTCCGCCCTCACCGCACCACGCGGCGAGGGCGGAACGTTTATGCATATACCCCATAAAAGCACACCGCGGTGCACCGTCCAGGAGCTAAAAGCCGTCAGCGGGTACTCGAATACTCATACAGTGCAGAGTAAACTTAAAAGCCTTAGATGCCGCAGAATACCGCGGCAGAAAGAGGAGAGAATGACTCACACCAACCCAGATACCCTCAGCCGCGGCTCATATAGCAACTCACGCCGCGTAGCCGACATTCTGCGTGCAGAATCAGTCGGCGGTACCGTACTTCTGATTGCGACGGTGCTGGCAGTAGTACTCGCCAACACCCCCGCATCCAGCTTCTACTTCGGTCTGCGAGACACCGTGGTCGGCCCGGTTATCCCCGGCTTCAACCACCTGCAGATGAGCATCGGAACCTGGGCGGCAGACGGTCTGCTCGTCGTTTTCTTCTTCCTCACCGGCCTGGAGCTGAAGAAGGAATTCGTGATTGGTGACCTCAAGTCGCCCTCCACCGCGATTGTGCCGATTGCGGCTGCCTTCGGTGGCGTGGCAGTCCCCGCGATTATCTACACGGCGCTGAACTTCACCAGCCCCACCGCTCTGCACGGCTGGGCGATCCCCACCGCAACCGATATCGCATTCGCGGTGTCTGTTCTCGCCGCCGTGGGTACTTTCCTCCCCTCGGCGATGCGCGTCTTCCTGCTGACCCTGGCTGTGGTCGACGACCTGATCGCAATCTGCATTATCGCAATCTTCTACACCAATAACTTCCATGGCGAGTACCTACTCTTCGCGCTCATTCCCCTCGCTCTTTTCGCGTTCATTGCCTACCGCGGTGAGACTATGTTGCATCTGAAGCCGCTGGCTGCCTGGCTACTGCTTCTGCCCCTGGGTATTATCACCTGGGCGCTCTTCCTTGAGTCCGGTATTCACGCGACCATTTCTGGTGTGGTTCTGGGCTTCCTGGTGCCGGTGAAGATGTCCGCTCGCTCTGAGGCGGCGCAGGCTGAGCACGGTCTTGCGGAGGTGCTGGAGCACCGCTTCCGTCCCCTCTCTACCGGCATCTGCGTGCCCATCTTCGCGTTCTTCAGCGCGGGTGTGGCTGTGGGCGGTTTTGAAGGCCTCGGACGCGCCCTCACCGACTCCGTGGCGGTCGGCATTATGGTTGCGCTAGTTGCCGGTAAGACCATCGGTATTTTCGGCACCACCTGGCTCGTGACCCGCTTCAAGAACGCTAACCTCGACCCGGATATCGCCTGGATTGACGTGGTCGGTCTGGCTGCAACCGGTGGTATCGGTTTCACCGTGTCCCTGCTGGTGGCTGAGCTCTCCTTCCCGCACGGTTCCCCGCACACCGAAGATGCAAAGATTGCGATTCTCGTCGGCTCTGTTCTGGCTGCCATTGTGGGTGCGGCTATCCTGTCTCGCCGCAACAAGCACTACCGCGCCCTAGCCGAGAAGGAAACCGTGGATGCTGACGACAATGGCATCCCCGATGTCTTCGAGGGCACCTACCGTGACCCGAAGGCTGAAGCCTAGCCAGATTCTTTAGGTCCAATACCTTCTCTACACCCCGATTCCTCGCTGATCATGATGTCTCACCGCACTACCTCACGTCGCCGTACAGCACGAGCAGGGCAGGCGCCCGCGCCTCCTTCTAGGTATGCAGAGACGTCAGCACGCGTGGTCATCGGGGTGTATTCTTTTGCCGCGCTTCTGACCACGTTTGCGTGGATTATCTCTCCTCTGCGGCGCGGCCGCGGCTTCACCTGGTGGGAAGTTACCGCGGACCTGCTGAATATTCCCTCCACGCATACTCTGCCCAGCGCCATTACGATGATTGTGCTGGTTTCCGGCCTGATTGTGCGCAAGCGCGCTGCCCTCATTGCAGCCATCGTTTTTCAGGTGCTGGGCGCACTGATTGCGACCCATAGCGCTTTCACGCTGGCGTTCCCCGCGGGGATTATGCCGAAGGACCGTATTTTCTCCTCGACGGTCGATACTCTCTCCATCGTGTTTGCGTGTGTGCTGGTGCCGTTCCTTTTCTCGATTCGTTCGGCGTTCCCGGCACGCATTGGTCGCCTCTCGTGGGTGGGTGCGGCATTGACGGCTGTTGGCGGTATCCTGCTGACTACCCTGGTGCTCTGGTACCTCTGCCACATTGGTGTGTGGGAGCCGTTGCGTTTCATCACCCCGTGGGAGCTACTCATGCACGGCATGGGTATTGAGCGTACGCATCCCGGTGTTTGGGCTGCCGATGTGGTGGCTTTCTTAGCGTCGTTTGGTTACGGTGCTTCGCTGGTTGCGGCGCTGTACCTGTTGGCGCGCGGCTACCGTGCCCCGGACGCCTGGACCGGTGAGAAGGAGCTGAAGATTCGCGCTCTGCTGCAGCAGTATGGCGCCAATGATTCACTCTCCTATTTTTCGACGCGCCGCGATAAGCAGGTGATTTTCTCTCCGGATCAGAGGGCGGCGATTACGTACCGTTCGGTGGGTTCGGTGTGCTTGGCGTCGAGTGACCCGGTGGGTGACCCCGATTCGTGGGATGCCGCGATCGAGCAGTGGATGCTACAGGCACGTAGTTACGGTTGGGTTCCTGCGGCGCTGAGCGTGAGTGAGGCGGGTGCGCGCGCCTATAACCGGGCGGGTCTGTCGATTATTCAGATGGGTGAGGAGGCGGTCCTTGAGGCGGATCGTTTCACGCTCAATGACACGTCGATGTTGCCGGTGCGTCAGGCGGTTCAGCGTGTGCGCCGCGGCGGGTATACAGTGCAGATCCGCCGTTTTTCAGAGTTGAACGAGCAGCAGCGTCAGCAGGTTGCGGAGAATATTTCTGCGTGGCGTCATGGGCGTGTGGAGCGCGGTTTTTCGATGGCTCTGAATCGTGTGAATGATCCGGCGGATTCTTCGTCTGTTCTGGTGTCAGCTCATGATGAGGCTGGTCAGATGGTGGCTCTGCTGTCGTTCGTCCCGTGGGGTCCTACGGGGCTGTCTTTGGATGTTATGCGTCGCTCCCCTGAGGCACCTAATGGTGTGGTGGAGTTTATGGTGGCGTCGCTCATGGAGCAGGCGGCGGCGCTGGGTGTACGTCGGGTGTCGCTGAATTTTGCGATGTTTGGCCATATTTTTGAGGCTGCGGATCAGGTGGGTGCGTCGGCGTGGAACCGTTTTGCTTCCCGCTCTTTGGGTGTGCTGGATCGTTTTCTGCAGTTGCGCCGCCTGTATCGTTTCAATCTGAAGTTTGCCCCGCTGTGGGTTCCTCGTTTTTTGGCGACGGAGCCGACGTTGGCGATGGCGAATGTTGTGGTTGCGTCGGGTATGGCGGAGGGCTTTTTGCCGAATCTGTCGGCGCGCCGTTTGCAGGATCAGGAGCAGGTTCTTTCTACAGATGAGCTGGAGGCTCTTCGCCAGATGCAGCTCGCTTCTGTGGAAGAGCTTCCTGAGGTGTCGCGTAGCGATCAGACTCAGCACCGTCTGCGCCATCTGGAGGCGCTGCGTGCGGCGGGCATGGATCCGTATCCGCTGGGTGGTGAGATACGCAGTAATGGTGCGCCTATTCTGGGCGTGAAGGATGCCCTGCGTATATTCTCTTCTGAAAATATTCCAAATTCAGAATTCATGGTTTCGGGGCGTATTCGCGCGCTTCGCAACCACGGTGGAGTCCTCTTTGCGACCCTGATTGAGGGTGGCGAAACTCTTCAGGTCGTCATGGAACGCAGCCTGGTGGGCGAGCGCCCGTTGAGCCTCGCCTCCCGCAACCTGGATACCGGCGACATCATCATCGTGCAGGGCACTTACGGGGTGAGCCGTAACGGCACTCCATCGCTGATTGCCGTCTCCTGGTACATGGCGTCGAAGAGCCTGCACCCCATCCCCTTCGACTCCTTTACTGACCCGGAGGCGCGTCTGCGTCGCCGTTCCACGGACCTGTTGGTGCATCCGGATCAGATGCAGAATCTGCGTCTGCGTACTGCGGTCATTAAGGCGCTGCGTGCCCGCCTGGATGCGGAGGGCTTCCTTGAGGTGGAGACCCCGATTCTGCATACGGTGCACGGTGGCGCGAGCGCGCGTCCGTTCCGCACGTATATCAATGCGTACGGTGAGGATTTGACGCTGCGTATTGCGCCGGAGCTGTATTTGAAGCGCCTGGTGGTGGGCGGTAGCGGTCCGGTATATGAGCTGGGTCGTGATTTCCGCAATGAGGGTGCTGATGCGACCCATAATCCGGAGTTTACGGTGCTTGAGGCGTATCGTCCGTATGCGGATTATGTGCAGATGCGTGAGTTGACGGAGCGTCTGATTAAGGATGCCGCTCAGGCGGTGTTTGGTTCGGTGTCTTTGCCGCTGGGTCGTAAGGCTTCGAGCGAGCGCGTGGTGCGTGATGTGTCGGGTCCGTGGCGTGTGGTGTCGGTGTGTGATGCTCTGTCGGAGGCGCTGGGTCGCCGCGTGGATGTGCAGACAGATTTTGAGGAGCTGCTGGCTTTGGCGCAGCAGCACGGTGTGCGTGTTCATGAGGGTATGGGCCCGGGTGCCATCGTTGAGGAGCTATATGGTGAGCTGGTTGAGGCGCATACGGTGGAGCCGACGTTCTATACGGATTTCCCCGCGGAGACGAGTCCGCTTGCGGCACCGCATCGTAGTGTTCCAGGTTTGGCGGAGCGTTGGGATTTGGTGATCAACGGCATGGAGATGGGCTGTGCTTATTCTGAGTTGGCTGATCCGCTGGTGCAGCGTGAGCGTTTGACGGAGCAGTCATTGAAGGCGGCTTCGGGTGATCTGGAGGCGATGGAGGTGGACGAGGATTTCCTGTACGCCCTGGAGACGGGTATGCCGCCGACGGGTGGTTTGGGTCTGGGTGTGGACCGTTTGGTGATGCTGTTGGCTCAGACGCAGATTCGTGGGGTGTTGTCGTTCCCGTTTGTGAAGCCTGAGCGTTCATAGCCCGGCCGACACCCCCGTTTATTCGCTAAGCCCGGTGCGAGGTTTTGTACCTTGTGCCGGGCTTTTTGTGCCCGCCCCACTAGTATTGGTGGAACCCTCACGGAGCCTATATTTACTCTGTCCGTATATTAAGTATTCGTTACATTTTGCGTTTGACCCCTTTTTAAGTTGCTCCGTGAGGGTTGCGCGTCCCACAATGGGGTGACTAATCATGCGGAGCGTATATTGGCTCCGCTGCGCGGCGTGAGTCCGCACCACCCAGCAATGTAGCCCACACGTTATCCGTCTTCCGGGTTTGAGCGTGCGGGCTTTTTGCTTTCAAGATTGGAGTGCCGAGTGGATTTTCTTCTGAATATCATCGGGGACATTAATACGCATACTGCGGGGCTGACTTCCACCGTGGATGCCGTGCAGAACTGGATGTGGAGTAATTTCCTCTACTACGCTCTGATTGCTGCTGGTCTGTACATTACGATTCGTACCCGCGGCGTACAGTGGCGCTCCATTAAGGAAATGGTTCGTGTCCTGGGTGACCCGGTTGCTCGTGAGGCTGACGGTAAGAAGAGTATTTCTTCGTTCCGTGCGTTTACTGTTTCGGCTGCTTCTCGTGTGGGTACCGGTACTGTTGCGGGTGTTGCTTTGGCTATTGCTATGGGCGGCCCGGGTGCTGTGTTCTGGATGTGGGTTATTGCTGCTGTTGGTGCAGCTTCTGCTTTCGCGGAGTCCCTTCTGGGTCAGCTGTATAAGGAGCGCGGTAAGGATTCCTATATTGGTGGTCCGGCGTACTACATGAAGCGCGGTCTGAATGCTCGTTGGATGGGTTATATCTTCGTGGCGTTCATTGTGATCACTTACGCGTTTGTGTTTGTGGCGGTTCAGACGAATGCTGTGGTGGATGCTGCGGCGAACTCGTTCAATATTGACGTTTCGGGTACTAACTCGATGGGCTTCCGCATCACTATTGGTCTGATTATGGTGGCGCTGACTGCGGCTATTATTTTCGGTGGTATTCGCGCGATTTCTTCGGTGACTGAGTGGCTGGTGCCGATTATGGCGGTGCTGTATCTGCTGCTGGGTCTGCTGGTTGTTCTGCTGAACATCACTGAGGTCCCGAACATGCTGCTGATGATTTTCCAAGGTGCTTTCGGCATTAAGGAGTTCGTGACCGGCGGTACCATGGGCGCCGTGATTTGGGGTATGAAGCGTGGCCTGCTGACTAACGAGGCGGGTATGGGTACTGCTCCGAACGCTGGCGCGACCGCTACTATTTCTCACCCGGCTAAGCAGGGTTACGTGCAGACTCTGGGTGTTTACTTTGACACCATGATGGCGTGTACTGTGACTGCGTTTATTGTTCTGCTGTCGAACCCGACCTATGGTGATCGTTCTCGTGGTGCGTCGCTGACTCAGTCGGCGCTGGCTATGCAGCTGGGCGATTGGGCGGTTCACTTCTTGACCATCGCTATTTTCATGTTTGCGTTCTCGACCGTGATTGGTAACTACTACTACGGCGAGTCGAACATGCGTTTCGTGACTGAGCGTAAGCTGCCGATGACTATTTTCCGTGCACTGGTTCTGGCGTTCGTGTTCTTCGGCGCGATTTCTTCGCTGGATCTGGTGTGGACTACCGCGGATATGCTGAATGCCGGCATGGTGATTGTGAACTTGACGGCTGTGCTGCTGCTGACCCCGAAGGTGGTTGCGGTCTTGAAGAATTACGAGGCTCAGCGTAAGGCTGGTTTGGAGCCGATTTTCAAGGCTTCGGATATGCCGGAGATTAAGAATCTGGCGGCGTGGGATGGCACCGATGCGGTGACTACCCGTGAGTTCTGGGCTGAGTATGATGCGAAGGTTGCTGAGCGTCGTGCCGCTAAGAAGGCTAAGAAGGCTAGCCGCTAGTTTGTGAGCTACACGCAGGTTTCTGCGTAAGGCTTTGCGGAGGGTCCGTCCTGCTGTGTGCGGGGCGGACCCTTTTACACGCCCGAGGGGCGTGCGGATGGCGTGCCTGCCAGCGCACGTTCTGGGTGCGTCCTAATGCATATCCCGGGGCGTGTCCGGGGTCTGTATCCTTAGGGAGGATATTAGGAGGGTTTATGGATTGGCGTGCCGTACTGGAGCTGGTGGTCACGGTTGTTTTTCTGGCGGGTATTGCGTTGGCGCTGCTGTGCCTGGTGACGATTCATCGGAACCCGCATTTTTCGGAGGTGCAGAAGTTGAAGTGGCTTCTGCTGGTGTTGTGCCTGCCGTATGTGGGTCCGGTGACGTGGCTGTTGCGTGCGCGTCTGGAACGTATTGACCGGGAGCGTACTGAGCAGGAACGCGGAGCGCAGGCTTCTGCGGCTGTTTCCGAGGTGACTGCTTCCGATACGGCGGCTTCTGAGGAGGACGGCTGGTAACGCCTCGGAGGCTCTTTCTGACACCCCCACCAATAATAAGTAACGAAGGTCACACTCTCTCAATTGGACAGCACCGCATGCGGTCCGTATAGTTTTATGTGTTGCCTGCGGTGATACACCGTAAGACACATGCGCGAGTGGCGGAATAGGCAGACGCGCACGGTTCAGGTCCGTGTGCCCGTGAGGGCGTGGGGGTTCAACTCCCCCCTCGCGCACCAACGATCCCCGGTTCGAAAGAACCGGGGATTTTTTCATATCCATAACCAATCCCCCGCTAAATGACGGGGTTCCAGAGCGATGGCGAGTGCATCACCTAAAATAGAATCGGGTGTGTTCATTCACAGGACACACAGCTAACGCACAGACACGCTCGTTAAACTGAGCCTTTCGGATAAAGACCGTTTGCGCGGTCTGTTGCTCGGAATGGTCGTTGAGAAGGAGGCGGCATGAAGTTTTTCGACAAGCTGGGCAAGCTGGAGCAAGGCATCGGTCGCACTGTCGGCCTTTCCAAGGGCTTCGGCACCTTTGCGAAGGCGGATGTCGCTAACCGCGTCCGCATCATGATGGATGACGAGTCCTATGTGGACGGCAGTGGCCGCACTATGGCTCCTAATGTCTATACTCTCCGTTTCGCACCGGTTGATTTCCCTCGCGTACGCGAGTGGGGCAACCCGTTCGCTGTTGAGCTGTGCGATTTGGCGATTTCGCACGCCCGCGCGCAGGGTTACACCCTGATTGGTGCGGTTCGCGTGACGTTCAACGTTCTTGATTCTCTCTCTGAGGGCGAGTTTGAGGTTGTTGCGACCTTCGAGCCGTTCTCTGTGCCGGAGGCTCCGGCGTCCCCGTCTTTGCGTGGTGCTACTAACTATGCGCCGGTGCGTCCGCCGCGCGAGTCTTCTTTGCCGACCCGCATTACGAAGCCGGCTGCTCAGCCGGCCCAGCCCGCACACCCTGCACAGCCCGCGCAGCCTGCACAGCCGCAGGCTCCTGTGGGTCGCCCGAGCATGCCTGTAGCACCCCCGGCAACGGCAGCTCCCCGTTTCTTCTTGGAGATTGAGGGCCGCATGCACCCGGTGGATCGCCTGCCGTTTGTGCTGGGCCGCGGCTCTGATGCTGATCTTCGTCTGGATGATAAGGGCGTTTCTCGCCGTCACCTGCAGCTTTCGATGCAGGGTGGTGCGGTGGTCGCCTCCGATATGGGTTCTACTAATGGCACGTTGATTAACGGTGCGCCTCTGCGTGCGCCGGTGGTGCTGGCGAACGGTTCGCTGCTTCGCATGGGTAATACCCGCATCATTTTCCATAGTTCGACCGGAGGTGTCCGTTAATGGCGTCTGAATTGACCGTTACTATCCTTCGTTACGCTTTTCTGGCGCTCATCTGGTTCTTTGTTTTCCTGGTGGTTTCGGCGGCTCGCCGTGACCTGGGTTTGGGCAAGAACTATCGTGCGGCACCGGTTGATGCGGTTCCGGAGGCTACCCATATTGCGCCTCCGCCGACTCGCCCTTCGCAGCTTGTGATTACTGCCGGTGCGCAGGCTGGCGCCATGATGCAGCTGGGCGACCAGCCGATTACTATTGGCCGCGCTAATGACATTGAGGTGTCCCTGCAGGATGATTACGCCTCGGGCCGCCATGCGCGTCTGTTCCCTCAGGGTTCCCGTTGGTTCCTGGAGGATTTGAATTCTACTAATGGTACGTTCGTCAATGGCGAGCGTCTGACTCGTGCGACCCCGATTGAGCCCGGTGATGATTTCCGCGTTGGCGGTACCACCATGCAGTTGAGGGGCTAGTGTATGAAGATTGCTTTTCGTTTTGAGGCCCGCTCTGATACGGGTCTGAAACGCTCGAAGAATGATGACTCCGGCTACGGTGGTCGTTTCCTTGCGGTCGTTGCTGACGGCATGGGCGGTCACGTGGGCGGCGATGTCGCGTCGGCTACGACGGTTCTGAATCTGACTCCGCTTGACCACCCTGACTTTGAGGATGGTACCGGCAGCGTTTACCTGGCTGATGAGATTCAGAGCGCGAACCTGATTATTAATGAGCTGGCGGCAAATGATCCGCAGCTGGCGGGTATGGGTACGACCTGTACTGCCCTGCTGATTGACGGTGACTGCATTGAGTTCGCCCATATTGGTGACTCGCGTGCGTATCGTCTGCGTCCGGGTGCTGATGGCGAGTTTGAGCAGATTTCTACTGACCATACGTTTGTGCAGCGCCTGCTCAATGAGGGTCGTATTACCCCGCAGGAGGCGGAGAACCACCCGCATAAGAACGTGATTATGCGCGTTCTGGGTGATGTTGACGCGTCCCCTGAGCTGGAGTTGAAGACTCTGGACGCTGTTCCCGGCGAGCGCTGGGTGCTCTCTTCGGATGGTTTGGATGCTGTGGTGTCCCTGTCGGAGATTGAGCAGGTCATGCGTTCTACCGATGACCTGTCTGAGATTGCTGACACTCTGATTGCGATGACCTTGGAGCGTGGCGCTCCGGACAATGTCACGGTTGTGTCTCTGCAGGTGATTGACCGTGAGGTTCTGCCGGTGGATGAGCCGGTGGGTCCTTCGAGCCTGCCTGAGTCTGCTCTGCCTGATTCGATTGTGGCGGAGCAGGAGGTCAGCACGAACACTCAGAAGCTTCCCGAGGTTGCTGCCACGGCTGAAGCTGCTGAGGCTTTTTTGGGTGCGCACCATGATGAGGACTCTGAGGAGCATCATCGTCGGTCGTTGCGCCGTTTCCGTCGTGCTCGTGACTTCTCTGGCACCCTGTTGCACAGCGGTTCTGGGGCGGTTCGTCACCATATCGGTACGTACGATAACGCCGTGGATGCGGCTCTTACGAACGCTGCGATTTTGCGTAGCGAGTTGGGTTCCCGCCCGCATCAGCTGGTTGGTGCCGCTTCGGTGGCTACTGAGACCGGCATGATTCCGGCGGTGACTTCTCGTACCCTGGAGCATCGTGCGACGGTGGCTCAGCGTGTGCCGTTGAAGGTTGAGTCTGATGAGGCGGCCCTGCCGGCTGAGCTGGAGGAGCTGATTGCTGAGGACACTGAGGAGCGTTCGCGTCCGAGGTCGTGGCCGATTCGCCTGTTTATTACTCTGCTGGTTGCGGCTGTTTTGACGTTGGCTGCGTGGACCGGTCTGCGTTATGTAGAGCGTAGCTACTATGTGGGTGAGAGTGACGGCACGGTTGCGGTGTACAACGGTATTCCGCATGCGTTGGGCCCGATTCGCCTTTCTCACGTGGTGGAGAATACCGATATTCCTACGAGTGAGCTGAGCGATCATACGCGTTCTTTGTTGCGTAATGCGATTACGGCGAAGGACCTGGATGATGCGCACCAGATTGTGTCTCGTTTGAAGACTCAGGCGGATCAGACGCGTGAGAAGGCTGAGCAGGCTGCAGCGTCTGCCTCGGCTTCCGCTTCCGCTTCCCCGAGCTCTGCGGCACCCAGTGAGGCTCCGAGCTCTGAAGCACCGGGCTCTGATTCGGCATCCCCGGCTCCTGAGCTGGCTACGGTTTCCTCCGCGCCTGCGGCAGAGGGCGGTGAGAACAATGGCTAAGTTCTCGTTCCGTCGTGAGTCGGATGCGCCTCGTGCACGCCGTTTCACGGAGCTTTTCCTGCTGGTTTTGGCGGTGGGTATCAGCTCGTTCGGCATGTATCTGATTGATCCGGAGCATGCTTTTGATACGTCGAAGAGCCAGTGGTTGCCGTGCACGGTGGTGCTGGGTGCCGGTGCTCTTCTGATTCACCTAGTCATGCATTTCCGCGCACGTTATGCTGATCCGTTTATTCTGCCGCTGGTGGTGGCGCTGAACGGTATTGGTTTGACCATGATTTATCGTCTGGACCCGCAGATTGCGGCGCCGGTGGGTGATGGTCAGCTGATGTGGACCGGCGTGTCTATGGTGCTGTGCGCGATTATCGTGTTCGTGCTCAGGGATTACCGTCTGCTACGTAAGGTCACGTACACCTCGCTGGTGTTGTCGATGATTCTGCTCATCATGCCGCTGGTTCCGGGTCTGGGTATGGAGCTTAATGGTGCTCGTATTTGGATTCATATCGGTAACCGCACGTTCCAGCCGGGTGAGGTCGCGAAGATTACTTTGGCGATTTTCTTCGCCGGCTATTTGGCGACGCACCGTGACCTGATTCTGGTGGCTGGCCGCCGTATTGGTCCGATTAATCTGCCGCGTCTGCGTGATTTGGCGCCGGTGTTCTTGGCGTGGATTGTGAGCCTGGGTGTTCTGGTGTTCCAGAAGGATCTTGGTTCGGCAATCATGTTCTTTGGTCTGTTCATGGCGATGCTGTATCTGTCGACCGGTCGTATTTCGTGGCTGGTGGTTGCGGGTATCGGTATGGCTGTGGGTGGCTATTTCGCGTACCACTATGTCTCGCACGTGCACGCCCGTATTTATGCGTGGGTGCATGCTTTTGATCCGGAGATTTACCAGGCGTCTCCTGGCGGTTCGGGTCAGATTCTGCAGGGCGTTTTCGGCCTGGCTTATGGCGGTCTTTTTGGCCGCGGTTGGGGTCAGGGCCGCGCGAACCTCGTCCCGTACGCTAATTCGGACATGATTATTTCCTCGTTGGGTGAGGAGCTGGGCCTGGTGGGTCTGGGCGCGATCCTGATGATGTTCATGCTTCTGGTTTCGCGCGGTTACCGTGCGGCGTTGGGTACTCGTGACGGTTTCGGCAAGCTGTTGGCTGCGGGTCTGTCTACGGTCATGGTTTTGCAGCTGTTCGTGGTGATTGGCGGCGTGACTCGTTTGATTCCACTGACTGGTCTGACGACTCCTTTCATGTCTGCCGGTGGCTCCTCATTGGTGGCTAACTGGATTATTGTGGCGCTGTGGTTGTCTATTTCTCATAGTGCCCGCGCACCTCACCTGGTAGCTGGTTATGATGCTCCGCAGGGTATTGACCATGCGGACACTAGCTACGAGCCGGAGGGTGCTACTAGCGTTCTGGCGCGTATTACGGCTAAGGATTCTGGAGGTGAGAAGAATGGATAGGGCTATTCGCCGCATGTGGATGTCTGCCGCGTGCGTGTTTGTCCTGCTGATGGGCACCCTCAGCTATATTCAGTTCTTCGATTCGAAGACTCTGATGAATAATCAGTGGAATTCCCGAGCTCTCTACGATAATTACGGTTCGGCACGTGGTTCGATCGTGGTTGATGGTACGGAGATTGCTTCGTCGGTGAAGTCTGATGATGAGTACAACTACCAGCGTGTGTATAACCACCCGCTTAAGTATGCGGCTCTGACGGGTTATTTCTCCACGATTTATGGCGCGACCGGTTTGGAAGCTGCTATGGATAAGGAACTTGCAGGCACGAGCGATAGCCAGTTCTACGACCGTGTGGCACAGCTGTTCAGTGGTTCTTCCGCGCAGGGCGCTAGCGTGGAGCTGACGATCAATTCGAAGCTTCAGGATATTGCCTACAACGCGTTGCAGGGTCGTAAGGGTGCTGTGGTGGCGTTGAACCCGAAGACCGGTGAGATTCTGGCGATGGCTTCTTCGCCGTCCTATGATCCGAATCTTCTGTCGTCTCATACGAGCTCTTCGGTTTTGGCGAATTACCAGGCGCTGACTTCTGATGAGGACAGCCCCCTGTTTAACCGTGCGATTGCGGGTAACACCTATTCACCGGGTTCGACCTTCAAGATTATTGATGCGGTGGCGGCGCTGGAGTCCGGCAAGTACAACGCATCCTCGGTCATTCCGAACCCCGCGCAGTTGCCGCTGCCGGGTACGAACATTAGCCTGCCGAACTATACGGGCGGTCAGTGTGGCACCCGTACTCAGGCGACGATTGAGTGGGCTTTGGCTCAGTCCTGTAATACGCCGTTTGCGCAGATTGCGATGGATTTGGGTCAGGAGCGTATCGCGAAGACCGCTGAGAATTTTGGTTACGGCCAGGATTTGAAGATTCCTTTGACGGTTTCTAAGTCGTCTTTCCCGTCGAATCTGACGCAGAGCCAGCTGGCCCAGTCGGCGATTGGTCAGTACGACGTGAAGACCACTCCGCTGCAGGTGGCGATGACTTCTGCAGCGATTGCAAATGGCGGCGTGCAGATGAAGCCGAACCTGATTCGTTCGGTGAAGACCAGCAACCTGAGCACTTTGCAGGAGTTCTCTCCTGAGAAGCTGCGTACGTCCACTAGCCCTGAAATTGCTAACCAGGTGAAGCAGTGGATGGTGAATGCGGTTGATAATGGTATTGCACGTAATGCTGGTGTCTCCGGTGTGAAGGTGGCGGGTAAGACCGGTACCGCGGAGACCACGGCAGGTTTGAATAATTCTTGGTTTACCGGTTTCGCGCCGGCTGATGATCCTCAGATTGCGATTGCTGTGGTTTATGAGGATATTGACGTGGCGACCGGTGCCCAGTTGGCAACCAGTACTAGTAAGCAACTCTTTGAGGCGGTGTTGAACAAGTGAGGCCTGCGGCTGATATCACTTTGGGCGGGCGCTACACCCTAACCGAACGTATCGCGATTGGCGGTATGGGCGAGGTGTGGAAAGCTCGCGACAAGGTGCTTGGGCGCATCGTTGCGGTCAAGATCCTCAAGGAGGAGTACACCGGTGACCCGGGCTTCTTGGAGCGTTTCCGCGCTGAGGCCCGTAATACGGCGCTGTTGAACCACCCCGGCGTAGCGAATGTTTTCGACTACGGTGAGGAGGACAACTCCGCGTACCTGGTCATGGAACTGGTGCCGGGTAATCCGCTTTCGAGCATCATCGAGCATGAGACTACCCTGCCGCCGGACCGTATTCTGAATTTCATTGCTCAGACGGCTCGCGCGTTGGCTGCGGCTCATTCGCAGGGTCTGGTGCATCGTGACGTGAAGCCGGGTAACCTTATCATCACCCCGGATGATCGCGTGAAGGTGACTGATTTCGGTATTGCTCGTTTGGCTAATCAGGTGCCGTTGACGGCTACCGGCCAGGTGATGGGTACCGCCCAGTATTTGGCGCCGGAGCAGGCAACCGGTCAGGCGGCTACCGCGTCTTCGGATATGTACTCGTTGGGAATTATTGGTTATGAGTGCCTGGTGGGTCGTCGTCCGTTTACGGGTGAGTCGCAGATTGCGATTGCGCTGGCTCAGGTGAATGATCCGCCGCCGCCGCTTCCGGAGACTATTCCGGCTCCTGCTCGCGCGCTGATTATGTGCCTGCTGGCTAAGGACCCGGCTCAGCGTCCTAAGGATGCGACCGCTCTGGCGTCTGCTGTAGATGCGATTCGTCGCCGCGATCTGAAGGCTGCGGTGAAGGCTGTTCCTTCTTTGGCTCAGTTCTTGGCTGAGGAGAACGCTGACGACGCGACTGTTGCGATGACCGCGATGGATGTTGCGGCGGAGCCGATTAGTGCTTCTGCTACTCCGCGTTTTGGTTCTGGTGGTCGTTTCTCGCCGGAGCCGACGACGGCACCGATTCCTCGTACGGGTGCGCAGACCATGCGTCCGGCTTCGGGTCGCGTGAAGTCTACTCCTGCTCCTGCAGCGAAGCGTGGCCCGAACGTATGGATGTGGGTTGCTCTGCTTCTGGCAATCGTGCTGATTGCTGGCGGTATTTGGACGGTTCTTTCCTCCAATAATGGTGGCGGTTCGACTGATCCGGTTCCGAGCGCTTCTTCGTCTGCTGTTCCGACGAACACGGGTACCGTTTCGACGGTGGAGCCGACTGAGTCTGCTTCTGCCCGTGCCGCTAAGCAGAAGGTGACCGTCAACGCGATTAACTACGAGGGTCGCGAGCTGCAGGATGCGGTGAACGAGCTGAAGAACCTTGGCCTGTCCCCCAAGACTGAGGGTGTTGAGTCGACTCAGCCGGAGAACACGGTGATTTCGGTTTCTCCGACGGGTACTTTGGAGCAGGGTAATAGCGTGACTGTTCGCTATTCAACCGGTCCGAAGTCGGTGACTTTGCCGTCGAACCTTGAGGGTAAGAACGTTGACGAGGCATCGAAGGCTGTTGCCGCTCTGGGTGTGAACGTTTCTCTGCATTATGAGAATTCGGACACTGCGGCCCCCGGTACGGTGCTTCGTACTACCCCCTCATCTGGCACCAAGGTTACGGTTGGTAGTAATGTAGACATGTATGTGGCCTCTTCCAGTTCGGGTAGGGGTTCGAGTGCGAGCGCTTCTGCTGCACCGTCTGCGTCGGCTTCTGCTTCCGCTTCCGCGTCGGCGCGTTAGCCCCTACATTTTGATTTAGTTTTAGTCTTAGTGATCCAGGAGAACTTATGGACCTGTCGGTTCCCGACACGGTTGATAACCGTTACAAGGTACTCGAAGTAATCGGTACCGGTGCGATGGCAACCGTTTATGCTGCTGAGGATACTCGCCTCGGCCGCAAGGTTGCGCTTAAGATTCTGCGCCCGGAGCAGGCCCAGGACGATACGTTCCGCGCACGCTTTAAGCGTGAGGCGGAGGCTGTGGCGTCTCTGAACAATCCTGCGATTGTTGCTGTCTATGACACCGGTTCGTATAACCCTTCGCAGGGTGGCGGGGAGTCTGCTTCTTCGGAAGAGGGCACCGCTATTCCTTATATCGTGATGGAGTACGTGGAGGGTCATACTCTGCGTTCCATTCTGTCCCGTGGCGGTCATCTGCCGGTCCGTGATGCTTTGGGTTATTCCGAGCAGCTGCTGGGTGCTTTGCAGTACAGCCACTCGATGGGCATCATTCACCGCGATATTAAGCCGGCGAATATTATGGTGCTGGAGCGTACCAGCGAGGATATCGCTAAGGGTCAGCCGGGCCAGATTAAGGTCATGGATTTCGGTATTTCCCGTGCCATTGAGGAAGCTGGCGAGGCGCTGACCAAGGCTAATGTGGTGATGGGTAGCGCACGCTACATGTCCCCTGAGCAGGTGAGCGGCAAGGAAGTTGACGCCCGTAGCGATCTGTACTCTGCTGCTTGTGTTATCTACGAGATGATTGCTGGTCGTTCTCCGTTCGATGCTGAGTCGAATGTTGATCTGGCGGCTAAGCACCTCTCTGACACTCCTGAGCCTCCGAGCAAGTTCACCCCGCTTGAGGTTCCTGCTGGTCTGGATGCTGTGATTCTGAAGGGTCTGGCGAAGAACCCGGATGAGCGTTATCAGAGTGCTGCTGAGTTCGCTCAGGCTCTGGCGTCGGTTGTTCGCCCGGGTGAAGAGACCGTGGTTCAGGATGCAGCGATGACTACTGCTTTTGTTCCTTCGGCGACTACTGCTTCCCTGGGTGAGGATTACGCCCCGTACACCACCTCGATTACTGAGGCTTCTGTGGAAGACGGCGGCCTCAACGGCTTCTTCGAGTATGAAGACGATGAGGAACTGTACGACGATGAGGAGTACGCGGAGTACGATGAGTCTTCGCCGCGTAAGCGTGCGTGGGTTCGTTTCCTTGTGGGTACTCTGATTGCGGCTCTGCTGTTCTTCAGTGTCGGCTCGGTGTTGTACTACCAGAACAAGCTGAATGAGGTTCCGCAGGTTCCGGTTCCGGCTGTGGTGAATGTTTCCCGCGATGATGCCGAGAACCAGTTGCGTAACCTGGGCTTCGTGCTGGAGTACCGTCAGGGCTACTCGGACAACGTCAAGAAGGGCGACGTTATCAGCGTTGAGCCGGGTGTTGGTTCTAAGGTCAATAAGGGCTCGACCGTTGTTGTGACTGTTTCGAACGGTCCGGAGAAGGTCAAGCTGCCGGATAACCTGCAGGGTCAGAGTGAGGCGTATGTCCGTAACGCTCTGAAGGACCTGGGTCTGGTGGATGGCCGCGTCTCCACTGTGGAGAGCGCTTCCGTTCCTGCCGGTATGGTTGTGGAGCTGTCCCCGGAGAAGGGCTCGACCGATGATAAGGGCGCTCAGACCGTTGAGGCTGGTAGCACCGTGAACATTGTCCTGTCTTCCGGTAAGGTGAAGGTCCCCTCGTTGGTGGGTCTGACCAAGGATCAGGCGATTGCTGCTCTGACCGCTCAGGATGTTCTGCTGAACACCAACATTGAGACTGTTCAGACTAACGAGCGTCCTGCGGGCACTGTGCTTTCGCAGAGCTCTGCGGCGGGTACTCTGGTGGCTCAGAACAGCACTGTGACGATCCGTGTGGCTGCTACTCCGACTCAGACGACCGCTCCGACTACTGCGGCTACTCAGCCTGCGGCAGCGACCGGTAACCAGAACGCTACTACTGGTAACCAGCAGCGTTCTACCGCGGCTAACCAGCAGGCTACTCAGCCTGCGGCAGCGACCGGTAACCAGAACGCTACTACTGGTAACCAGAACCAGCAGCGTTCTACCGCTACGGCTACTCCGGCACCGGCTGCGTCCGCTACTGCCGGTACCCGTACGATTCAGGGTACTAACGCGAATACCAATGCGAACAACGCTAATAATGCAAACGCTAATGCCCGCTAAGGGGTTCTAGCGGTTAGCAAAAGGGGCGGCGCTCCACACCGTTGGGTGTGGGGTGCCGCCCCTTTTCGCGTATCTGGGCTTGCTCGTAGCTAGAGGTCCAGATATAGCTATCGCCTCCAGTTTCCCTGTAGCATGCCTGCTACGGGGCTTCTGGAGGCGATATAAGCCGCTGATGGTGTCTCAGGCTAAAGTTACTAAGCCATGAGGGGTGAGAGGCTCTTAGCGCGCTCTGCGGCTCCCTGCAGACCGGTTTCTTCGAGCCAGTTGCCGAGCATGAGGTATCCGCTTTCGGTCAGGACCGACTCGGGGTGGAACTGGACGCCGTGCATGGGGGCTTCGCGGTGGCGCAGACCCATGATGATGCCGTTGTCGGTGGTGGAGGTGGTTTCCAGGACCTCGGGCATGGTTTCGGGTACGACTGCCAGGGAGTGGTAGCGGGTCGCGGTGAAGGGGCTGGGCACGTCCTTGAATACGGAGACGTTCTCGTGCACGAGGCGGGAGGTCTTGCCGTGCATGAGTTCGGGGGCGTGGGTGACGGTGCCACCGAATGCCTCCGCGATAGCCTGGTGGCCGAGGCATACGCCCAGTAGCGGCTTCTTCGCTTCGGCTGCCCAGCGGATGGTGTCAATGATGACGCCGGCTTCTGCGGGGGCGCCGGGGCCCGGGGAGACGAGTACGCCGTCGTGTTCTTCGGCGAGCTTGATGACGGCGTCGAGTTCGTATTCGTCGTTACGGATGACGGTGGTTTCAGCGCCGAGCTGCTGGATGTAGCCGACGAGGGTGAAGACGAAGCTGTCGTAGTTGTCGATGACAAGGATGCGGGTCATGGCACGTCCTTAGCGCTAATGGTTGATGGTGACGTTCAGGTTGAAGGGGCCGTACTCTGCGAAGTGGGGGAAGACGAATTCCATGAGCAGGTAGACTACGGCGAGTATCAGCACGATGGCGATGATGATGCGAACCCACAGGGGGCCGGGGAGGTGGCGGAAAATCCATGCGTACATCTTGCTTTTCCTCTCTGATTTAGGATCCTGCTACGGAGGCGGCAATTTCTGCGGGCGCTCCGGCTGCGGCGGGCCGCCAGGATTCGAGGCGGGCGTGGACAATGTATCGTTCGGTGTCGCCGTAGCGCGGGTGGCAGGTGGTGAGCGTCAGGAGGCGCTCGGTGGGTGCTACGCCGGGCTGTCCGGGGACGGGTTCGATGACTTCTACCTGGTCGGGCTGCACGATTTCGTGGCTGTAGACGGTGTAGGTGTAGTAGCCGTCTTTGGTGCGCACGTAGATGTGGTCGCCTTCGGTGAGCAGGTCGATGTCGTTGAGGACTTTACCGCGGGTTTGGCGGTGGCCTGCGAGGGAGAAGTTGCCGACCTGTCCGGGCATGGCGCTTCCTTCGTAGTGGCCGAGTCCGAGGGAGTCGAGCACGTCGGAGCTGGTGCCCTGGGTTGCGGGGCGCTGGTAGTCGGATCCGAACTTGGGGATGTAGACGACGCCGAAGACTTCACCGTGGCCGGGTTCGCTCAGACCTGCGGGAGGGGTGTTGGGGTCCCAGTCGGGGAGGGGTTCGGCGGGGGTGGAGTCGAATTCCTGGACGAGGGTGCTGACGGCTTGGGATTGGGTGCGGTCAGCGTCGATGTTGGTCCACCAGAGCTGCCATGCGACGAAGAGCAGTAGCAGCAGGCCAACGGTGATAAGGAGTTCGCCTGTAATCTGGATAATCCAGTGCAGCACGGTGCGGGGGCGGCGCTCTGCGGTGGGTGCCGTTCCTTGGCTCATGCGTTCTCCTTTGTCCTTTGGGTTGTGTATGTTCTTGGGCGCCGGGTGGCGTTCCTTATCTCTCAACGCATGGAGAAGGTGAAATCATCCCGTAAGTCTGCAAAGATAGGTGTGAACATAATTTTTAGGTTACCCATACAACAATAAGCGGAGGAAGTATGTCGACCAACTCGGCTAAGGCATCGTCCAAGAAGAAGTCTCAGAAATCTGCTAAGTCTGAGGTGGAGGATGCGAGCGAGCTGCGTCTGCGTGAGATTGCTCGTGAGATGGAGAGCGGCACGCAGCTGAAGGAGCAGACTCCGTTGTGGTACCGCGTGATTATGTTCTCGCTGTTGGCGGTGGGCATTCTGTGGATTATTGTTTTCTACATTACGCAGGGCCTGTTCCCGATTCCTGATTTGGGTATGTGGAATGTGAGTGTTGGTGTGGGCGCCATGATGGTGAGCATGCTGATGATGACTCGCTGGCGTTAAGACTTAGGCATTAGGGCTTAGGCGTTAGAGCTTATAGAGAGGCGGTCGTCCCGTGTGGGGCGGCCGCCTCTGTATGTGTGGTGGGGTGTTATAGGGTTTTATTACCCGGTTCTTATATTCTTATATAAGAATATAGTCTAGTCAGACTTATATTTTTAATATTTTGGATTACGTTCAGCCTCATGAACCAAGGAATCCTTTAGTAGATCAGGTCGCCTCGTGCCGCTTCGTGGACGCGGCGGGTTACGGTCTCCATGACAGGCGAATTGATGTTCCACCGCTGCCAGTAGAGGGGGAATTCTACGGGGGTTGCGGCGAGCT
>CAUUAD010000006.1:0-26935 GCA_963542785.1 Rothia mucilaginosa | reverse complement strand
TCGGATGCGGTGCGTGAGGGTTCGCAGATTCTGTACGAACGCAACCCGCTGGATCGTGTGCGTAAGGTGGCGCCGTACCTGAGCGTGGATTCTAAGCCGTACCCGGCGATTGTGAATAACCGCGTGCAGTGGATTGTGGATGCTTACACTACGAGCGATCAGTTCCCCTACGCGCAGGGTAGCTCCCAGGATGCGGCAACCGCTGCGGGTGCTCAGCGTTCTAACTCGGTGAACTACATCCGTAACTCGGTGAAGGCTACCGTGGACGCGTACGACGGTTCGGTGACCCTGTACGCGTGGGATGAGGAGGATCCGGTGCTGAAGGCGTGGCAGGGCGTTTTCCCTGGCACGGTGAAGAGCTACCGTGAGATGAATGCTTCGCTGATGAGCCACGTGCGTTACCCGACTGACATGTTTAATATTCAGCGCACCATGCTGAATAAGTACCACGTGACGAACGCGAATAGCTTCTACGCCGGTGACGATGTCTGGTCGATTCCGAACGATCCGACCAATGATCGTAACCAGCCGATTTCGCCGTACTACCTGTCCCTGCAGATGCCTGGGGATTCTCGTGCGCACTTCTCGTTGACGACCACGTTCATTCCTCAGCAGAGCGATTCGAACTCTCGTAACGTGATGTACGGCTTCCTTGCCGCTAATGGTGATGCCGGTACCGGTAAGGACGGCGAGCGTAGCCCCGATTACGGCAAGCTGCGTCTGCTGGAGTTGCCGCGTTCTTCGGTGGTTCCCGGCCCGGGTCAGGCTCAGAATATTTTCAATTCTGATGCTGAGGTATCGAACCAGCTGAACCTGCTGCGCCGCGGTTCCTCTGAGGTTATTAACGGCAATATGCTGACTCTGCCGGTGGGCGGCGGCATGCTGTACGTTCAGCCGGTGTACGTGCAGTCGAGCGGTGACGCTAAGTACCCGCGTCTGCAGCGTGTGCTGGTGAGCTTTGGCGATAAGGTCGGTTTCGCTCCGACTCTGGAGGAGGCGCTGAACCAGGTGTTCGGTGGCTCTTCGGGTGCGAAGCTGGACGGTTCGGCGTCGGCCAGCCCGTCTGCGTCTGCCTCTGGCTCCTCGGGTACTTCGGGCGCTTCGACCGGCGGTTCGTCGGCTTCGCAGTCTTCGGAGCTGAAGCAGGCTCTGACGGATGCCTCGAAGGCGATGACCGATGCTGATGCGGCAATGAAGAAGGGTGACTGGGCCGCCTACGGTGAGGCTCAGAAGCGTCTGGAAGCAGCCGTGAAGAAGGCTCTGGAGGCTGAGGAGGCGCAGAGCGCGGCTTCCGCTAAGGCTTCGGCAGCGCCCAGTGCCTCTGCGGCTCCGAGCGCCGCGGCAAGCTCTTCTGCGAGCGCCCCCGCAAGCGCGAAGCCTAGCGCCAGCGCCTCGGCTTCTCGCTAAGGTGCTGTGAAGTACAAGGTGATGGGGTAGTGGGGGAGTACACCCGCTAGGCGCTTGGGATTCCGGGTCTAGCGTCCTCGCTCTAGAACCGGAGCCTGCGCTGGGTATGGCTCCTACTGGCTACCTCTAGCGGTCTCTGGCGGAACGGGGTGGAAGCAATCGCTTCCACCCCGTTCCTGTACGTTCTACCCCTGGTACTGCCCCGTAGCCCCTATTATTGACCCACAGCCTCTATTTTTGTGTGCTTGGTTACAAATCGTGATTTTAGCTTGCGTGCCCGGTTTCGGGTCTGTATAGTTATATGAGTCGCCGCGGGGTGGAGCAGTTCGGTAGCTCGCCGGGCTCATAACCCGGAGGTCGCAGGTTCAAATCCTGTCCCCGCAACGGATAACTCCCGATAGCTTTTAGCTATCGGGAGTTTTTTTATTCCCCAAAACCTGCGCTCCCGCCTACCTATCTTCTTCTGCCGCTTTCCCGAATCCCCTCCTGCTGCCGACCTATCTTTATCTGCCGCCTACTTCTCTTCTTCTTTTGCCGCCTTCCTGCCGACTGCTGGGAGGCTTTCTTTATATCCCCTGCCTCTCTGTATCCCTGCCGGCTTCTGGTGGCATCTGCCGGCGCCACTCGCCCTAGGGATGGAGTCCACCTAGAACCTTTTCGCAGGTGCCTCGGAGGCGTTCTTCTGAGCCTTGTCGGGGTCGGTCTGCCTCCCTCACACGGGGTACTTCGGGGAGGTTGGTGGGGGATTTGCCTGCTGTCCCTTCGGGGTGCTTGAAATGGATCTTTCAGCCTTTCGAAACCTCCTCAGAGAACCGCTTTGAAAGTATCTTGCAATGGTCTTCGGGACGTCTCCCAATGTGTCCTCTCAGAGTGTCTCTCGAAGTGCCTCTCAGTACTTCTATCGGAGCTTCAAGCCGATGTGCTCATAGGGGGGGCGGAGCCACTTTTGGGTGGCTGCTGGGGGAGTGGTTATGCCTTCTTTGGGCACTGCTTTTTGGCTCCTTGAAGGGGGTTTCGGGACGGGTTTCAAGAGCGTAATGAGGGGTCCGAAAGGGTGCCTGAGTGGGGGAGTAGTGAGGGGGCTATTTTTGCCTCAGAGTGCATTCTCAAAGTGGAATATGCGAAAGGTGTCTATATTCCGGGCTTGGAAATCACCCGTTTTGCCCCGGAATTCCGCGGTTTTTGGAAGAAAGTGGTCTTCGAGTGCAACAATTCACTCTGAAAGTGATTGTAGTCACATATAAAACATTCAAGTTAATTGTAGGATTTTTTGAAACTCTTTCAAAAAACGCTCAAAAACCCCGGAAAATCAAGGAAAAATAGCTCATTCAACCTCTAGTTGAGGGTGATTAAAGTTAAGCTAGAAGTTGAGAAAAAGCTCTTGTTAAGATTGAATCTTGTTCGATACCCAAAAATAGCCCCAAAAAACCGCTGGAAAAGGCTTTTTGACCTGGTAGCTTTGAGTACGTAGCCAAAGGCACCTCGATATAGAGCGCTGACCTGGATGAACACCACCACCGTCCATCCAGAAACCCACAATGACGAAAGCACACACGCTTCCCGCACCATCAATTCAGCAGCTCAACACCCCAGAGGTGATCACACCACACCGGTACCCCATCCACGCCTTGGCTCTCTATAGGCCTCCCACCTATAGACCCCTATCACTCAACTCTCGACGGGCACTCCCACGCCCTAACCACCTACCCAGAGGACGATTACCAATGGCACTTCGCCCCCGCACCGTTAAGGCTGGCTCCCTGGCAGCCATCGCCGTACCCTCCGTACTCGGCAGCACCCTGGTAGCACCCGCTTCCGCGTTTGCACCGGTTGTTCTGGACATCCCCGGTGCAGCTACCGCAACCCAGACTCCCAAGTCTCTGTTCACCTCCACCGTGCAGCCCACCCTCTCGCAGGTTGCTGTACAGATCCGCCAGCAGGCTGAACAGGCAAAGCAGACTCAGCAGGCTCCCGCAACGACCGCGGTTCAGCCCATCCAGAAGACTTACACTGCTCAGGCAACCCAGGCTGCACAGCCCGCACAGGTTGCTCAGCCTTCCGCTCAGCCCACCCTGGCACAGGTTGCACAGCAGACCCCCGCAGCTACCCAGAACGCTGCAACCCCTGCCGCTCAGCCCGCGCCGCCCGCACAGGCTGCTCAGTCGGCATCCGGTGTGGCGGCAACCCGCACCAACCAGACTTTCCTGTCCTACACCTCCCCGGCGGGTACCACCTCTCAGTACCACGTCTACGCTGAGGGTGTGGACTTCTCCAAGCCCGTTGGTGTTGTCTTCTACTTCGACGGTGACTACTGGCGCAACGACCAGTCCAAGGTCTACGACCCCTCCGGTGAGCTGGCTCAGATGGCTGCATCCGCAGCGGCACAGAACATGCTCTTCGTGCCCGTGATCTCCCCGGACGCCAACCGTTACGATGCTGGCGTGACCTGGTGGGAAGACATGGAGCGTAACGGTGAGTTCTTCCGCTCCTTTGCTTCCTCCTTCATCGCGGCTAACGGCGTGGACTCCTCCAACGTGTGGACCATGGGCTACTCCGGTGGCGCCGAGTTCATCACCTACGAGCTGAACACCAAGCCCCAGACCTGGCGCAATGGCGGCGGCTCCATTATGGTCGCTGGCGGCGGCCTGGACGAGGGCACTCCCTCCGCAGCGCTGAAGTCCCAGCCGATGTTCTGGTACGCAAACTCGAACGATGGCTCCGGCGAGACCTACCCGCAGACCTGGAGCGCACGAGGCGCCGTTGAAGGCGGCTACAACGCCTACCGCAACGCCGGCTACACCAACGCTTCCGCGACCGTTCTGAACGGCTCGGGCCACTTCGACTACAACTTCTCCGAAATTCTGAGCAACTCGCTCACCAAGGGCAAGGCAACCGCCGCCCCCAAGGCTGAGCAGAAGAGCGAACAGAAGTCTGAGCAGAAGCAGAACACTCAGCGTGCCCGCACCATGAGCTCCGCAACCTACCAGAGCTACACCTCCCCGGCGGGTACCACC
Organism: Rothia mucilaginosa; assembly: GCA_963542785.1. Classification (GTDB taxonomy): domain Bacteria; phylum Actinomycetota; class Actinomycetes; order Actinomycetales; family Micrococcaceae; genus Rothia; species Rothia mucilaginosa_G. Next base: position 22,514 of record CAUUAD010000006.1, on the reverse strand, counting down.
TCCCAGTACCACGTGTACGCGAACAACCTGGACTACTCTAAGCCCGTTGGCGTGGTCTTCTACTTCGACGGTGACTACTGGCAGCGTAACGAGTCCAAGGTCTACACCCCCGACGAGGGTATGCTCGCGGCAATGGGCAAGATTGCTAACGCCCGCAACATGGTCTTCGTACCGGTTATCTCCCCGGACACCAACGCATCCGGTGACGGCATCACCTGGTGGGAAGACATGAACACCAACGGTGAGTTCTTCCGCTCCTTCGCGAAGTCCTTCGTTAGCCAGAACAACCTGGACGCTTCCCAGGTGTGGACCATGGGCTACTCCGGTGGCGCTGAGTTCATCACCTACGAGCTGACCGACCACAACACCGCATGGCGTAATGGCGGCGGCTCCATCATGGTCGCAGGCGGCGACTCGGACGGCTCGGTGGACGCTGACGCAACCACCAAGGCATCCCCGATGTACTGGTGGGTCGGCGCGAATGACACCTCCGGTAACACCAACCCCGTCACCTGGAGTGCACGTGGCGCAGTCGAGTCCGGCTACAACGCATACCTGGGCGCAGGCTTCTCCGATGCCCGCGTGAAGCTGATTGACGGCTTCAGCCACCACGACTACGACCTGCCGCACATCCTTGCGTCCTCCCTGGACTTCGCCGGTAAGACCCCCGCGCTGGGCTACACCGACGTGTCCTCCTCGAACCCGAACTACAACGAGATCAGCTGGAACTCTGATCACCGCATCATGCTTGGCTTCGCGGACGGCACCTTCCGCCCGAACGCGTCGGTCAACCGTGCGCAGCTGGCAACCTACCTGTACCGCGTGGCTGGCCGCCCCGCAGTGAACGCACCGGCTGTTTCGCCGTTCAGCGACGTTCCGGCCAACCACCCCGCGTACAAGGAGATTTTCTGGTTGAGCCAGCAGGGCATCAGCGGTAGCGACTTCCGCCCCCTGGAGGCCGTCACCGAGTCCACCATGGCCGAGTTCATGTACCGTGCGGCCGGCTCCCCGGCACAGGCTCAGGGTAGCTACGCGTCCCAGGCTCTGGCTTGGGCTGCCTCCAACGGTATCGGTACCGGTTCCACCTCTTCGGATGCGGTCACCCGCTCCGCTATGGCAGGCTACCTGTACATTTACGCGAACTAAAGCTCGCACCCCTTAACGCATAAAGATCCGCCCCGTTCCTGAACTCATCAGGAACGGGGCGGATTCTTTATGGGTTTAGCTCAAGAAGCTATGCGCTAGACCAGGCTTGAGAATTCCAGGCTTAGAGAGTCTGGGTGGGGGTTTCCACAGCCAGGGGAGCCGGAGCGGCCGGAGCGTTCTTTGCCTTCAGAGCAGCCAGGCGAGCGTCCAGCTCGGTGTCGCGCTCCATCTGGTCCAGGGTGTTGAACTGTGCATCCAGGGAGGAAGCTGCCAGCTCCTGCTGACCGATGACGCGTGCCTCTTCGCGGCGAACCTTCTCTTCGAAGCGGCTCATCTCGCTGGTCGGGTCCAGAACGTCGAACGCCTTCAGAGCGTCGTTCACCTGGGTCTGAGCTGCTGCAGTCTTCTGACGTGCGGTCAGCTCATCGCGCTTGTACTTGACCTCTTCAAGCTTGGAGCGCATCTTCTCCAGGCCGTCCTTGAGCTGGTTGACAACCTGAGTCTGAGAAGCCAGCTGAGGCTCAACAGCCTGTGCAGCCTTCTCAGCCAGCAGCTGCTTGTTCAGCGCAATTTTGGCGAGGTTGTCGAACTTGTCAGCGTTGGCAACGTCGCCAGCTGCGCGGAACTCATCAGCCTTGTTAGAAGCTGCCAGAGCCTTGGTGCCCCACTCCTGAGCGGTCTTGACGTCCTCAGCGTGGTCCTTTTCGAGCAGTCGCAGGTTGCCGATGGTCTGTGCTACTGCAGCCTCCGCCTCGCGGATGTTGTTGGTGTAGTCACGAACCATCTGGTCCAGCATCTTCTCCGGGTCCTCAGCTGCATCAATCAGAGCGTTGATGTTTGCCTTAGCGAGCTGTGCAATACGGCCGAAGATGGTCTGCTTAGCCATAATCTCCTACTTTCTGTTCACGGGCTGCGGGGGAGCACTACGCTCCTCGTGAGCCGTGCCCGTATAACTAATTATGTGGCAGATTTCTGGGTGCATGCTGTGAAAATGATGCACGCCTGATTTCTGCAACCTAAATTTTTGGTAAATTACCTCAGGTGTTTTCCGACTCGGGAAGAAAGCGGTGAGGTAAGCTATCCACCCCGCCGGTCAGACTGTAGAAAAACCTACAGAAACCGACCGGCAGAATCGTTAGCATCGGAGGCGGTTAGAAGCTACCGCCGTCACCGCCGCCGCTACCCCAATCGCCGCCACCGCCGCTGAAGCCGCCGCCCCAGCTGCCGCCGCTACTACCGCCACTGCTGTGGCCGCCGCTGCTACCCCAGCTACTGGTGCCAGAGTTCATCGCGGTCATCAGAGCGCCCAGCAGCAGGCCCTTCGCCAGGTCACCGCCGAAGCTGCCGCCGCCGCGGTTGTTCTGGTTGTTGTAGTAGTTGCCGACCTCGCTCTGAGCGCGGTTCTGCGCGTCGGTCGCCTTCTGGATTGCCATGTTGGCTTCCTTCATGGCGTTCAGCGGATCCGAAGAAGCCAGACGCTGAGCCTGACCCAGGTGACGCTCCGCCTCAGAAACAGCGGTCAGGGTCATCGGGCCCACCGCAGCACGGCGGTTATTGATGTAGCTACGCGCACCGTTCACCGCAGCGTAGGCAGAACGCATCGTACGATCCAGGTTCTGCGAAGCTGCACGAGAACGCTCGCGGGTAGCACGCATATTGGTCATTGCCTTATCCAGCTCAGCGGAAAGCTGACGCAGCTGGTTCGCCAGAGTCAGCGGGTCATTCGGGCGAGCCGAAGCGCTCTGGTTAACCTGGTTGAGCACCGCTTCCATACCGGCAGCGACCGCGCCCAAATCATCGCGACGCTGAGATGCAGCCAGGCTCTTCGCCTCCGCCACGTCACGCTGAATGCTCAGCAAGTCGGTGCTCAGACCCAGCTGAGCCTGCTCCAGCTCCTGCGAGCGGGTATTCACTGCCGCACCCAGCGCCTGAATCTGAGAAGCGGCTTCCTCAGCGGTGCGCAGGTGAGCAACCGCCTCCGAACGTGCCGTCGCAACGGTCGCCTGAGCCTTCTCAACCTCCGCAGCGCACAGCACCATGTTCGATTCCAACAGGGTAGGAGTCTTCGAAATGGGCTCCAGCGCGCTGGGCAGGTAACGTTCCTTCAACGCGCGGTACTGGGCGGCAATCTCCTCCACCGAGGCACGCAGCTGCGGCAGACGCTGAGCCAGAGCCTCAATAGCCTGCGGTGCCTCCTGCTCGAGGTTGCGCAACTGAGCCAGCTTAGCGTCCTGCTCCTGAGCAATACGGGTGACTTCCTGAGAGTTATCAATAATCTCAGTCAACCAGGCACGCTGCTCAGCCTCAGTATCCGGGATGCTATCGGTCAGAAGCTGCTGACGCTGGAAGGACTTACGCATCAGATCCTCAGCACGTGCAATCTCCTGAGCGAACTCAGCAACCTGCTGATCGCTGTACTGTGCGCGCGCAAAATCCAGTTCCTGCTTCGCGTGGCTCATCGTCGTATCAGCCTGCAGCAGGGCGCTGCCGGCGCGGGTGCGTAGCTCCTCCAGCGGAACCTCCGGAATGGGGGAGTAGTTACGAGGCGCGCCGTAGGAACGCTGAGGCTGCTGCTGAGCGTTCTTCTTCTTGCGGCGGCGGTACATCGCGTAACCACCGGCACCCACGGTCGCCGCAGCACCCACACCGAGCACACCGGTTACAACACCCGAAGAGCTACCGCCCTTCTGAGCCTCGATACCCTCAACTGCGGCAAGAGCAGCACCCGAATAGTCGCTATTCTGCAGCTTCGGCTTAATGTAGTTCTGGTACACCTTCGTCTGCTGATCACTGGACAGGGTCTTCGTGCTACCCGCCAAGAAATACGCCTGGCGAGACTCGGTAGCAATCACCAGCACCACATCGGCAGAACCCCAATTGTTCTTCGTGGCAAGCGCCTTCGTCCAGCTCGAAGAAGTAGATGGGTTCTCAAACTTATCGATGACCACAACGTGCAAATCCACGTTGTGCTTCTTCGACAGAGCAGAAATCTTAGACTTCAGGGTAGCGGTATCGCCCAAAGACTTCGTGGAATCGTACACGGTGGTGCCCGTAATCTGCATCGGGTCAGCAGCCTGAGCAGACGTGCTCAAAAATGCAGAACCAGCCGGCAGAACCACCGGGGCACAAGAAAGACCTGCCGCCAGCACTGTGGCACCCAAGATAGTGCGCAGGCGAGGGCGTGCGGGACGAATCTGACGCGCAAAGGCGTGCTCGGTCATGGTCTTTCCTCCGTTGTCGTGAAGTATGAACGGACCTGCACTTCACGGCGTGCTTGAATATCGCACACCTTAGTGCCGGTCACATTATTAGTGTAGCGGTGGCATAGCTACACAGACACACAGATACGAGAATATTGCGCCGCTGTTTGCCGACCGTTTACCGACTTCCCAGGTTTTATACAGAAAAGCCGGTATGCAGGAAAGCCGGTATGCAAGAAAGCCAAGGTCTAGGCTCATGCTAGACCCCGGCTCACCGGCTATTCAGTCGATTAGCGCCGACGCGCAATCTTCAGATTGCTCATCAGGTGCTCCACTACCTCCGCGGCATCAACATCGTGGATGCTCTGTGCTATGCCGTTCACCACCTGAACTCGCGAAGACGAGGCGAACATCCAGCCTAAGAACTGCACAGTATTCAGCAACCTAGAACTGCGTTCTGCCTGCTCCCGCATCTGCGACCACAGGATGCGGGGGACCGGCACGTCACGCCCCCTATACTCCCGGGAACTAGCGTGAGCCTCCAGAAGCTCAGCGAGCGCCTCAATATTTTCGCTCAGCTCCTTCAAATCCTCATCCGCGGCAGAGGGACCGACGAAATGCCGATCAACCAGGCTCAAAGGCATGTAGCCGCTACAGCTACTCACCCACGCCAGCTTCAACCGTAGATTCTGCAGACGAAGCACCTGCCGTAGAAGCCGCGAATGGGTGCGCAGCACTGACAACGGCATGGAAGATAACCTTTTCTCCTCCGAAAGCAGACCCTCGGCACCCTCCCCAGAAAACGCCTTATACGGATCCGAGACGCCCACCAGAAGCACCGGTCCCTCGTAGTGAACGAACGCCAGAACCTCGGGCACACTCGAAAGGGAACGGATGCGCTCGCCAATGGTCGGAAGATCCTCCCCATCGGGGGCGTACTGTTCGCGGCTGAACATCAACGTCTGGATAGGCTGCTCGGCAAGGTCGGGCGAGTCATGAGCAAGCGCCCGCAAATCGGTCACAACCTCCGCCAGAACGCCGTCCTGCTCAACCTGCAGAAGCTCCTCCAGAAGCTCAATGACAGCGTTCGCCTGCAGGCTCAAGACCACGGCGCAGAACTCCGCATCCTGAAGCTCAAGACGCACCTTCTCCAGGCGCTCTTCCAGCGTGGACTGCACGCCCTTGAGTTCAAACTCGCTCAGCTGTTCCGGACGGAGCATACGGTGCGTACCATCCTCGCCGGGACGGTAGAAAAGCTCGCTAAACTCCAACGTAGACTGAACGCCCTTCAACGCCTGCTTTCGCAACTCGGGCAGAACGTCAAAGGCGACTTCGGTCATCTCATTCCAGACCTTGACCTCATCGAGATTTGAATCCTTACGAACAATCTTCTTCCAGGTCTCGGCAAGCTGCATGGCGCGATCAAATTCGCTCAGCTCTACAAAAGCCGCCAGCTTCTGCGCGCTCTCACGCAGATAACGCACCGCGTAGAGGCGGTCGCTCAAAGAATCCGGGAGGGTATCTTCCAACAGACGCCAACGGAAGGTACGCTCAAAGCACTCCTCGGTCAGGCTAATGACGGCGGCGCTCAAAGAGAGCGCGTGATCACGGGCAAAGGCGAAAGAGCCCGGGGAATCCGCCAGACGAGGCAAGGACGTATAGAACTCCAGCGCCCCGCTCAGCTTCAGCCGAGATACCCGGATGGTCTCTTCCAGATCGGCGGCAAGCACCGTGCGGTCAGCCTGGGCAGTCTCCTTGAAACTGTGCAACGGAGAAACCTGCGCACGCTCCAGCGTCTGCAGGTTCATGACCGCACGCATGAGGTAGTTCTCCAGAATCCTGACCTGCTCCCAGCGCTGACGCTGATCCAGCGGAACATGATTCTCTTGCGTGCCGACCAGCAGATGCTGCGGCACACCGCTAATCGACGGTAGCGCAAAGACTTCATCCTCAGATTTACTGGCAGAAAGCACCATTGGGTAGCGGCTGCGCTGCGCGTTCTCTAGAGGGGGAATGAGCTTGAAGTTGGTACTCAAAGAGAATGGGTCGGAGGGCGCCGGGTTACTCTGTGCCGGGTTACTCAGCGCCGGGTTACTCTTGGGAGTCTGCTGGGCGGCCTCCTGCTGCGGGCGCTCTTCAGGCTGCGCCGGGGTGTTCTGGGACATGCTCTGCTGCTCCTGGCTTTCTGCTGAATAGTTCTGCACCGAAGATGAGTCGGCGCTGCCCGCCTGCATTGGCTCCAGCGGGGACGGTGCCGCCACCGGCCGAGGAGGCTGAGGTGAGGCAGGCTGAGGCGAGGGTGCCTGAGCCTGCTGACTCTGCTGAGTACTATGACCCGGCTGAGCACTATTACCCGGCTGCGCCTGCTGAGCACCATTACCCGGCTGCGCTGGCTTCGGCTGGTAGTGCATCGGGTAGCTCACCGTACCCTGTACTTGCTGAGGAGGAACCTGCTGAGGTGGCACAGGTTGCGAAGGTGCCTGCGGAGGAGGAACCTGCTGATCCATCGCCTGGTTCTGTTGCTGTTGCAATACCTGCCGCCTAATCTCACGCGCACGACGGCGCGAAGGGCTCAATGACGCGAAAAACGCCACCACCGCGCAAATCAGAACAAACAAAAGTAGCGCGTACAGGCGGGTTGCGCCATCCAGCGAAGACGCCACCGCCGGTGGAGTCGGCAGCGCGCCAAGAAGAGCGAAAACAGCAGAAATAATCCTCATAACTTCACCATAACCCAGCTATCCCCTGAACGCCCGCGGTACCGTCGCCTTACCGCATACTAAAAGGGAAGTAGCCGGGGTACCGGGTGCTCTCCGCCTGTGCTTCCCGCATCCGCCTCACAGTTAAAGGACGATGCGGCGTGCGCCCTCATGTAGGGGCTCACGCCGCATCAATCATCACTCAACTCATTATCACACCCGGGCCGGTCCTCACACCGACCCTTCGGGACATACTGGGGATTCTCGCCCTTCCCGGTGCAGGGCTCTCATCTCCCGCCCCGGAAAACTATCAAACTCTATACGCTACCTACCGGCAGTCAGTGCGTGGGTAGCCATCTGCTGAGCCAGCTCGGAGGCCTTTTCCGCACGATGACGGCGGTACACCATTCCCGAGCAACACGCCACAATACCCGCACCGATACCGATGGAGCTTGCCAAGATCGCACAGAAAATCAGGGTTCCGATCATCATGGGTTTCTCCTTTGCTTTTATCCTTTGCCTTTGTTCTCGGCTCTATGTGCCTTCAACATTACGGACTGACCCTGTGTTCAAGCTGTGTACCAAGAAGCGTCATGCTGTGTAAACCGTGGAGAAAAACTGGGCGCTTTAAAAGAGAAACCTGAGAGTGAGTAGCGAACAAAGCCCCAAAATAAACTAGCCGTCGGGTGAATCGCCGGGTGCCTCAAGACCGGCTTATCAGCTGCCGATGAAAGGGTACGAGGAAAATTCCCAGGGAACTCCCCGATAACCAACAGCAAAAAGATATAGAACGCCATGAAACACCCTCTACAGTAGAAAGATAGCGTGTGCCCAGGGTGACGCATACGCACGACTCTAGGAGAACTCATGACTCAAAACAATGGATGGTCCTACGGCGGCAATGACGGCGTCACGGATGCAACCCGTCCCCTGCAGAACGTGAACGGACAGGCAAGCTACCAGCCCGCAAACCAGCAGCAGGGTCAGAACGCATACCCGCAGGCATACGCCTCTCCCGGATACACCTACCCCCAGGCTGCTGCCGCGCAGGTTGCGTCGGCGCAGTCTGCACCCCAGAACACCGACCATAACAAGCGTTACGGCGCAGGTGTTGTGCTCACCGCAGCTCTGCTCGCAGCCCTCGTTGGCGGTGGCGTTGGCGCGGGCGTCGGAGGCGGTATCGCAGCATCGAATAACAGCTCCACCAGCACCTCCTCCCGTGGTTCCGTCAGCTCCAATATCAGCAACTCTTCCACCGTGGCAGGCGTAGCAGAAACCGCAAAGAAGGTCCTGCCCTCCACCGTGACCATCATGGCCTCAAGCGGCTCCACCTCCGGCGGCGGTAGCGGTGTCGTCCTCGATAAGGACGGCCACATCCTCACCAACCACCACGTGGTTACCCTCGAATCTTCCAGAGAAGCATCCACCATTGAGGTTCGCCTGAGCGACGGTACCGTGCGCACCGCAACCGTGGTGGGCCTGGACGCTGCCGCTGACCTAGCGGTCCTGAAGATTAACCCCTCCGGTCTGGACCTGCAACCCATCACCTGGGGCGACTCCTCCAAGCTGGTCTCCGGCGAGGCAGTGGTTGCCCTCGGCGCGCCGTATCGTCGTAGCGAATCGGTGACCGCCGGCGTAGTCTCGAACGCAAACCGCGTGCAGCCCGCTGATGCGAAGGGCCAGAACTACATCCCCATGATTCAGGTTGATGTGCCCATCAACCACGGTAACTCCGGCGGCCCGCTGGTGAACCTCAAGGGCGAACTGGTCGGCATTAACGCGCAGGGCCAAGCAAGCCAGGACGGTGGTGCCGCTGACGGTATGGCGTTCTCCATTACCTCCAACTACGCCAAGCGCATCTCCTCCGAAATTATCGCCAAGGGTAAGGCAACCCACGGCTACCTGGGCGCGAGCGTAAAGAACAGCCCCGCGGACACCGGTTCGGGCTCGTCCAAGCTCATCCCCGGTGGCGTTGAAATTGCCTCGGTAGAATCTAACAGCCCCGCCGCGAAGGCAGGCCTGCGATCCGGCGACGTCGTGATTGAAGCCGACGGCCACGCTGTGACTAAGAGCGACGAGCTCAACGGTACCGTGCGTGCGGCAGCAGCAGGCTCTGATCTGAAGCTGAAGATTAAGCGCGGCTCCTCCACCCATGACATCACCGTGACCCTGGGCGACGCCGACAGCCAGAAGTAAAACGCACTCTGCCTCTGAACAGGTAGAAACGCGGTTGGGAAACACCCGCTCAGTTGACTATCGCGTTCAGCAACAGCGCAACAAGGCGTACACACAGAAAGCTCCCACCCCATACGCGGGGTGGGAGCTTTCTTTCGTTAGTACAGCAAACTGTATTGGCGTTGCAGATTAGGGGAGAATTAGATGCCCTCGAGAACCTCACCCACGCGCTTCTGCAAAGCCGGGACAACCTCCTGCTCGAACCACGGGTTCTTCGCCTGCCACCTAAAATTCAGCGGCGAAGGATGCACCAGCGGCAGAAACTTAGGAAGATAAGACTCCCACGCACGAACCGTCTCCGTCAGGTTCTTCTGTGCCTTCGGGGCGTGCACACCATCCAGGTAATACTTCTGGGAATATGCGCCCACTAGTAGAATCAGCTGAATATTCGGCATGAGCTCCAGTAATTGCGGATGCCACTTGGAGGCGAAATCCTTACGCGGCGGGTTATCACCGTGCGTGCCCTTGCCGGGGTAGTAAAAATCCATCGGTAGCAACGAAATCAGCTCAGGATTATAGAACTGCTCGTCCGTTACGCCCATCCACTCGCGCAGCTTCACGCCGCTCTGGTCATTCCACGGAATACGGCTCTCCTGCGCGGTGCGTCCAGGCGCCTGACCAATCACCACAATACGAGCATGAGGGGAGGCTGAAAAGACCGGCGCCCAGCCCTGTTCCGTAAACTCCCTATTCTGCGGATCCAAACGAATCTGCTCAGCCAGGGGAGGGGCTGTCTCCAGAATCTGCTGAACCAGATGCTCCGGCAGATTATGGTGTGTTGCAGCCATGCTAGATGGCGCCTCCCTCAAAACCGTTCTGGCGCCACGCCTCAAAAATCGCAATGGACGCAGAATTAGCCAGGTTCAGCGAACGGCGGCCCGGCTTCATCGGAATCTTCACCCGCTCGCTCACGTGCGGGTCCTGCTGAACCTCAGCGGGCAGACCCACCGACTCCGGACCAAACATGAACACATCACCGGGACGGTACTCAATATCCGCATACGACGTCGAAGCAGTCGTCGTGAACGCAAAAACACGCTCCGGAGCCAGAGCCTCCCACGCGTCCTCGAGGGTCTCGTGCACCGTCACCACCGCCAGGTCGTGATAGTCCAGACCCGCGCGGCGCAGATGCGCATCATCAAAGTTAAAGCCCAGCGGTTTCACCAGGTGCAACTCAGCGCCAGTAATCGCCGCCAAACGGATAGCGTTGCCGGTATTGCCGGGAATCTCAGGGGTATAGAAAAGAATCTTGAACACGTTCCTAAGTGTACCGCGCAGCCCCCGACCAGCCCGGAACAGCCCCCGACCAGCATTGAGCATCCCGGGGCAGTAGCGCTCGCCGACCCAGCCGCAGATGAACACACCTAGAAGAGTGCGGATAGAGCGCGATAAAATAAGTGAGGCGAAAAACTGCCGACAACCCAGCAGGAGGAACCATGAGCGCAGAAACCAACCGTCAGAACGGCCGCGTCTACCTCGACCATGCCGCCACCACCGACGTACTGCCCGCCGCCATCGACGCTATGGTCGAACAGATGCGCAACGGTGGCAACCCCTCCTCCCTGCACGCCGTAGGCCGCGACGCCCGCGCCACCGTCGAATACGCCCGCGAACGCATCGCCCGCGCCGTCGGAGCCGACCCCGCCGAAGTTATTTTCACCTCCGGCGGCACCGAAGCAGACAACCTCGCCGTCAAGGGCATCTACTGGAAACGCCGCGAAGAAAACCCGCAGCGCACCCGAATTCTCGTCTCCTCCATCGAGCACCACGCCGTGGAAGAAACCTGCGAATGGCTCGAAAAGGCAGAAGGTGCGCAGCTCGAATGGATCCCCGTAGACGAGCACGGTAGCGTCAACCCGCAGACCGTCCGCGAACTCATCGAAAAGAACCCCGAAGACGTCGCGCTCGTGACCGTCATGTGGGCGAACAACGAGGTCGGTACCGTACAGCCCATCCCCGAGATTGCCGCTATCGCCGCCGAATACGGTATTCCCGTGCACTCGGACGCGGTGCAGGCATTCGGCGCGATCCCCATTGACTTCCACGCCAGCAAGGTGGCGACTCTCGCAATCTCCGGTCACAAAATCGGTGGTCCCATGGGCATCGGTGCGCTCGTTGCAACCCGCGCCGTGCAGATGACCCCCGTCCTACACGGAGGCGGCCAGGAACGCTCCGTACGCTCCGGCACCATCGACGCACCCGCCATTGCAGGTTTTGCAGAGGCCGCCGTGCACTCGGTCGAGAACCTCCCCGAGGAATCCGCCCGCATCGCCGCGCTACGCAACGAACTCGTTGCGGCAATTAGCGCGCTCATCCCGCAGGCGCACCTGAGCGGCGAAAACCCGCTCACCGAAGAGTACCCCGGCCAGAAGCGACTGCCCGGCAACGCCCACTTCACCTTCGAAAACGCAGAAGGTGACACCCTGCTCTTCCTGCTGGACATGCAGGGCATCAGCAGCTCCACCGGCTCCGCCTGCAACGCCGGGGTGACCCGCCCTTCCCACGTGCTCATGGCAATGGGAATGGACGAAGACACCGCCCGCAGCGCCCAGCGCTTCACCCTCGGTCACTCGACCACCGGAGCCGATATTGCGCGCCTCATCGCGGCACTACCCGCCGCCTACGAACAGGCAGCAAAGGCGGGACTGTCCTCGCAGCTGCCGGACGCCTCCCGCTGGTACTAAAAGACAGAAAAAAGGTACCGAACCGCCCTCAGCTTGCAATATCAGCGTTCGCTGAGGGTGCACTGCCCAATATCCCGCCGAGCCCCTGCGTACAATGGGTAGCTACAGTAACGGAAAGTCCGCCCGCACAAATAAGGCGTACCTTTCTAAAGACTCAACACAACAGAAGGATAGGCAGTGAAAATTCTTGCAGCTATGAGTGGCGGCGTTGACTCCGCAGTCGCCGCAGCCCGCGCCGTAGAAGCAGGACACGAAGTAGTCGGCGTTCACCTCGCCCTATCCCGCATGCCCGGCACCCTGCGCACCGGCTCCCGCGGCTGCTGCACCCTCGAAGACTCCATGGACGCCCGCCGCGTCTGCTCCCAGCTGGGCATCCCCTTCTTCGTCTGGGACTTCTCCGAACGCTTCAAGGAAGACGTCGTCGACGACTTCATCTCCGAATACGAAGCCGGACGAACCCCCAACCCCTGCATGCGCTGCAACGAAAAGATCAAGTTCGCCGCGCTCCTCGAACGCGCCCTCGCACTCGGCTTCGACGCCGTGGTGACCGGCCACTACGCCCGCGTCATCACCACCGAAGACGGCAACCGCGAACTGCACCGCGCCGCCGACTGGGCCAAGGACCAGTCCTACGTGCTCGGTGTGCTCACCCACGAACAGCTCAAGCACGCCTGGTTCCCCCTGGCGGACACCCCCTCCAAGGCACAGGTACGCGCGGAGGCGGCAGAGCGCGGCTTCTCCGTGGCGAAGAAGCCGGACTCCTACGACATCTGCTTCATCCCCGAAGGCGATACCCGCGCCTGGCTGGGCGACCACATCACAATGCGCCCCGGCCTAATCAAAGACACCCACGGCGAGGTGCTCGGCGAGCACCCCGGCGCGCAGGCGTACACCGTAGGCCAGCGTAAGGGCCTGGCACTGGGCCGCCCCGCCGCCGACGGCAAGCCCCGCTTCGTGCTGGAAGTGCGCCCCAAGGAAAACGAAGTTATCGTCGGCTCCCGCGAGCTGCTTGCCGTGCACGAAATCCGCGGTATCCGCGCCACCTGGGCGGGCGTACCCGTAGAACAGGCGGCACGCTTCCTGGAACAGCCCGCACAGCTGGGCGCTCGCAGCGAAGAGTTCGAGGTGACCGCACAGGTGCGCGCGCACGCTGACCCGGTCCGCGCCAAGGCGTACATGACCTGGGCACCCGACCCCGAAGCTGAAGAAGAAGACGCGCTGCGTCTGGAAACCGTAGTGCGCCTCCTGGACCCGCTCTCCGGCGTGGCACCGGGACAGACCATGGTGCTCTACCAGGGCACTCGCGTACTGGGCCAGTCCACCATCGCCCGCGCCTACTCGCTGGACCGCGAAGACATTCAAGAAACCCTGTCTGCTGGCGCCTCCACCAGCGCCGACTAGCCGCACAGAATAGCCGCGTACCCCGCTATTCGCAGCTGTTGCCGCAACAGCCTGCTCGAGCGCAACGCACAGAAGACCACAACCGGACTGAGGAGAGACCGATGACTGCCGAACACACTTCCTGCGAATTTGACCCCCACGCCACCTCCATGGGCGATGAAGTCGCGCCGGAGGTTTACGAGGAGCTCTTCGCCATGCGCCGCTCCATCGACAACTTCGATGCAGCGTTGGTGCACATCCTCGCGGAGCGTTTTCAGGCAACCAAGCGCGTGGGCGTCCTGAAGGCTGAGCACAACCTGCCCGCCGGCGACCCCGGCCGTGAAGAGGCACAGATTGCTCGCCTGCGTGCCATGGCGAAGGAATCCAGCCTGGACCCGGAATTCGCGGAGAAGTTCCTGAACTTCATCATCTCTGAGGTGATTCGCCACCACGTGCGCATCGCGAACGAGCACGCTGACCAGGACGAAGAGACTGAAAAGTCTGAAAGCTAAGACTTTCTAAGATTTCACCCTCTTCGAGATCTCAGCCTCTCCGAAAAGCCCCGCTCTCACCCCTGCTGAGCATCCATCGTGCTGAGCGTCCAGCGGCAGAGCATCGACCCGCCCGCACTTTTCCCTAACCTGTCTTAACCTCACTCGTTTATGCCCCCTCAATCTTCCTCCCGCCAGAATGCCCGCACCGAGCCGGTGCCGGAGCGCCTGCTACTGCCCGGTGAGTACCGCGCCCCCGAAGGCGACGAACTGACCGAGCAGGACCTTGCCGCGCTCGCTACTGAGCGTCCGCTGGTGCGCGCTAGCGGTCGGGGTGATTTTCCCGGCGATGATTTGGCTGAGGCGATGTCCCGTGTAGAAGGCGAGCTGGGCGCACCGCATCTGCCGTTCCTGCCGCATCTGCCTGCGCTGGGTTGGCGGGCTACCCCGCTGGCACGCACCCTGGCGGTGTGCGAGGGACTTGCCTTTGACGGTGTCTCGTTTGGCTGGCGCATGGTGCATAGCGGCGGCAGGGGAGCGCGCGAGTCTGCCCTGGCGCAGGACCGTCTGCTCTCCGATATCAACCTTCTAGCTGACCGTGTGGGCGCGCAGAAGAAGAGGTTCACCTCCGGTGTTGAGGGCTCCGCTGCGGTGTATAAGATTCAGCTGGTTGGTCCGCTGACCCTCGCAGCCAGCATCTACCTACCCGGTGGCGAGCGTGCCATCAGTGATGCAGGGGCGAGCCGTGATCTGCTGGAATCGTTCCTGGAAGGTCTGGAGCGTTGGGCGGAGTCTCTGCGTGAGGCTCTGCAGGCTCCCCAAGCGCTGATTGCGGTGCAACTGGATGAGTCGGAGTTTCAGCGTCTGATGGAGGGGTCCATTCCTACTGTGAGTGGTTTCCGCTCCCTGTCGGCGTTGCAACCTCACTACTATCAGCAGGTGTACCGTCGGGTGGCGGAGCGTTTTGTCGAACTCAATCTGCAGCTCATTCTGGATGTGGACGGCACCGCGCTCAAACCGGTGCAGGAGCTGAAGCTTCTGACCCAGCCCCGTCCTGCCCTTGACGCTTTGGCGCTGTTGAAAGCTATGCAGGTCGAGGGTGCCGCTCCCTGTGCTTTGCTGTTGCATCCTGACCGTGCCCGGTTGAAGGGGCCGGGCATGTTGCAGGTTCCGCCGCTGAGCGACCCTCGTTCCTGGGAACCTGTGGCGCAGCTTTTGGAGGCTCAGGCTCAGTTGTGGTTGCCGGTGGTGACTTCTGTGCGGGTTCCTGATCAGGTGCGTCGACTGTATGGTCTGTGGCGTGAGGTTGGTCTTGAACCGACGCAGTTGAACGCGGTGGGTTTGATGGCTGATGAGCACCCGCAAACGGGTTCGGTGCCTTCTGCACCCACCCCGGGTATGGTGAGTGTGCTGGATGCCACGGCTTCGCTGGCTCGTGTGACAGAGTGTGCCCGTGCATTGGCTGAGTGCGCGGTATGATTAGATAATCAGCATTTTTATGAAAGTATTTACGACAATTCTTTAGGGAGGTACTATGAGCGCAAGCGACGCACACACCATTTTGGTGGTTGATGACGATGATGCTCTGGCGGAAATGATTGGCCTCGTGCTCGCACAAGAGGGCTTTAACGCTGTTTTCTGCGAAAATGGCGCCCGCGCTTTTGAAACTTTTATGCGTTCCACTCCCGATTTGGTGCTTTTGGATTTGATGCTTCCTGGCATGAACGGTATTGAAGTGTGCCAGCAAATTCGCCGTTCTTCTAATGTGCCGATTATTATGTTGACCGCTAAAAGCGACACTGAAGATGTTGTGAAGGGTCTTGAGGCTGGTGCTGATGATTACATTGCGAAGCCTTTTAAGCACGCTGAATTGTTGGCGCGTATTCGTACTCGTTTGCGTCCGCGTGAGAGCCGCCAGCTGGTGGTGTCTATTGGCGATATTGTCATGGATATGGATGGCCGTACCGTCAAGTACCACAGCACTGAGGTTCCCATGACTCCTCTGGAGTTTGACCTGCTGGCTGCGCTGGTGCGTCACCCCGGTCAGGCGTTGAGCCGCCAGGAGTTGCTGGACATGGTCTGGGGCTACACTGATGTGAGCGATTCTCTGGTAAACGTGCATGTCCAGCGTTTGCGCGCTAAGTTTGATGAGCTGGGTGCGGATCGTTTTATTCAGACGGTTCGTGGCGTTGGCTATAAGATTCCGACCGAGCTGGTGGGATCTTCCGGTAGCTAATCGGAACCTATTCATAGGCGAAGGGATAACCTGATTGTCTGTTGCGAAGTCGAGCCATGAGCACGGCGCTTTGACGGCGGAGGCGGTAGCCTCCGCCTCTTCGCGTACCCGCACTTCCAAGCCGCGTAAGGCGAAAAAGCAGAGTAGTAGGAGCCTGATGCAGCGCGCTCAGCGTCTATGGAAGGAATCTCTGCAGTTCCGTGCTTTGGGCACTGCGGGCATCATGATGTTCCTGAGCTTCTTGATGGTGGGTTGGTCCTTGTCGAGCCAGATTGCGACGAGTCTTTTTGAGAACCAGAAGGCTCAGGCGCTGGAGGAATCGACGAGCGGTTTCCGCAACGTTCAGAGTGTGCTGGACTCCTCTGAAGCTCGTAGTGATAGCGAAATTCGCCGTAACGTGAGCCGTACCCTGACCATTCTTGACGCGGGCGGTTCGGGTAAACGCAATTGGATTCTTGTGCCTTTGGAAGGTCAAGGTAAGCAGGGTTTTATTCCTGAGCAGAGCAGTAATAATTCTTTGAATTCTTCGAGTATTCCGAATGATTTTAAAAAAACTGTTCGTGATAAGGACGGTATTTTCTGGCAGACGTCTACGGTGACTACTGTCGAAAATAATCGTGAGCGCACCTATCCGGTGCTTATCGTTGGTACACATATTTCTATTGCGCAGAACCCTAATTATGGTTTGTTCCTTGTGTACGACATGACGGATTCTTCCGCCACGATTGCGCATATTAACTTTGTTCTTTTTGGTGGTTTCTGTGCACTGCTTGCTGTGGTGCTTTCTGTGGTGTGGCTTGTGACTCGTTTTGTGGTCCGCCCGATTACTCAGACCGCTATTACCGCTGAGAAGCTGGCTGCCGGTGACCTGGATCAGCGTGTGTCTGTGCACGGTGAGCATCAGGCGGCTCGTCTGGGTTATTCCTTCAACCTGATGGCTGACTCGCTGCAGGAGAAAATTGTTCAGCTGGAGCGACTGTCGACTCTGCAGCAGCGATTCGTTTCTGACGTTTCGCACGAATTGCGTACCCCGCTGGCGACGGTACGTTTGGGTACGGAGCTTCTGTACGATTCGCGTGAGGATATGGAACGGCCGCTGAGCCGCACTGTGGAGCTTCTGCACGATCAGGTGGATCGTTTCCAGTCGATGCTTACTGACCTGCTGGAAATTTCTCGCTTCGATGCAGGTAGCGCAATGCTGACCATCGACACTGAAGACTTCATGCGTGTGCTGTCGAATATTCTGCAGGAGGCTCTGCCGCACCTGGAGCGTACGAATACGAAGCTGAACGTGCATACGAGCCATGAGAGCATCATGGTGGATATGGACCGTGTGCGTATTGAGCGTGTGCTCCGTAACCTGCTGTACAACGCGATTGAGCACGGTGAATCCCGACCGATTGATGTGTACGTGGGCGCGAACGCCACGAACCTGGGCGTTGCGGTACGTGACCACGGTATCGGTCTGTCTGAGGATGAAGCGGTTCAGGTGTTCAACCGTTTCTGGCGTGCTGATACTTCGCGTAAGCGCACCCTGGGCGGTACCGGTCTGGGCTTGTCGATTGCTGCTGAGGATGTGCGTCTGCACGGCGGCACGATTGAGGCGTGGGGCGAGAAGGGCCGCGGCGCTTGCTTCACGATAAACCTGCCGCTGGTGCACGGTGCGCCTTTGGGTGAGTCGCCGGTCTTGGTGACCGGTGAGCCTGAGGTGAGTGCGCATCGTTCGGCAACGGCTAAGGATACGCTGCCGACTATTTCTCCTCGTGCGAATGTGGAGGATGACGCTTAGCGGCGCGCACTGACAGTGCGTTATGCACAGTAGTAGCGGCAGAGTTTGAAACTGGTGGGAAGCTCCACGAATGAGTGCGGGTTTTCCTGCCGGGTATAAGGGTTTTCGGCTCTGTTCAGGCTAGGGTGCTGATGCTATGCCATGAGCATTTGCGCTTATCCTTGTGTATTTGCACTGGCAAACCAGTACAATCAAGGCAGGTATGTTTTCACTCCGTTGCGACGGCCTGCAACGTTAGATAGTGGATTCTTGTCAACGTTCGTAGAGGAAGGTTAAGACCTCCATGTCTCACAGGGCTATTGTTTCTCGACGCGCCGCGCTGTCTTTGGGCGCGGTGTCTTTGGCGACGCTCGTGAGCTCTTGCGCGGGTCTTCCCTCAAACAATCGAGTGACTCAGCACAGTAGCGGCCTGGATGTGAAGAGCGTTAACACTTCTCCGGCTCGTGCTCCCGGCCCGCTGGCTGGTGCGACTCCCGAGGCGATTATTGAGGGTTTCGTGCGTGCCGGTGTGGATAGCATCGAGAACTATGCGGTGGCGCGCCAGTATTTGAGCTCTTCCTTTGCGGGCCGTTGGAATCCTATGGGTACGACTCGTGTGTACCGTAATACGGTGCAGGCGCGTAGTGACGATAGCGGCCATGCTGAGGGCATGTATCATGTGCGTTTCCAGCAGACGGCGACTGTGAATAGTCAGGGTATTACGAGCACCTTCCCGGAGGCTCAGACTGAGACCCACGATTTCAAGATGGTCATGGAGGACAACCAGTGGCGTATTAGCTCCTGCCCGGATGGTTTGTGGCTGGACGGTACCGAGTTTGAGCGTGTGTTTAGCCCGTGTCGCCTGTATTTCTATGATCGTGCGTTCCGTTATGCTGTGCCGGATATCCGTTGGTTCCCGCATACGGACCGCTATTTTGAGTTGCTGGTGCGTACCCTGATGGCTGGCCCGGCGTCCTACCTGAAGGATGTTGCGTTCTCGGCGTTGAACGAGTCTATGCACCTTGAAGCCGCGAGCATGAGCGATAACCAGGATGTGCTGGTTCGCCTCTCCGGTGAGCACCTGGACGATAACCGTTTGGCGCGTGTGCGTGAGCAGATTGTGCACGGTCTGACGAACTTCTCAGGTCTGGGTAAGACTGAGGTGTTCTATAACGGCACCCAGATTTCTGACTCTGATCCGAGCGGATTCTCTGCGGTGAAGCTGAACCCGGGTGTTCCTGCCCGCACTGTCGCTATTAATCCGAACGGTCAGATGGTGGCGCGCGATGACTATATGAGCAATGCGGGCGAGCAGTTGCTTCTGCGTGGCGTGAGCCAGTTGAGCTCCCCGGCGATGGGCTACTCTGCGGATGTTTACGCCTGCTTGGCCAACGATGCCGCGAGCCTGTACACGGTGTATCAGGGCACTGCCCGCCGTGTGTGGCAGAGTACCGCTCTGACTGCTCCCAGTTTTGATGCGTATGGCTGGGTGTGGGCTGCCGATGGTGAGGGTATTGTTCGTGCCTTCAAGCCGGATTCTGAGGATGCAACCGAGCGTGAGCGCGGTGTTGATATTGGTCTGTCCTGGCAGCGTAATTTGAGCTTTACGAGCGTGAACGTTTCTCACGATGGTGCGCGCATGGCGATTGTGGCATCTACTGAGGGTGCGTCGGCTGTGATTATTTCCGGTATTGTGCGTGATGATGCCGGCAAGCCTCTGCGCCTGACGGAGATGGTGCGTCTAAGCTCTTCTGTGACTCCGCGTAATGCCCGTTGGGCTGGCGACCAGAGCGTCGTGGTGGTGAACGTGAAGAATGGTGAGTCTGAGGTGATTTCCCTCAGCGGTGAAGAGACGAAGCTGGACCGTTTGGATGGTGTGATGACCATTTCGACGGCGGATAATACGTCGAATATTATTGCTCACCGTTCTGACGGTTCGTGCTACCTGATGGAGGAGCGCGGCTGGATCCGTCTGGACACGACTTTGCACGAGATTAGTTACGCCGGTTAGCCTCGGGCAGGCGCGAGCGAGGAAAGGATACTTTCGGTGAGTTCAGAACAGCGTGGTTTGAACGATTCCTCGAGCGTGCCCTCAAACAATGCGCTCTCTAGCAACGTGCCCTTGAACGAGCCTTTGACCCGCCTCGCCGGTGCTTTCAAGAGCGCCAGCGGGGCTTTGGGTGAGGTATTGATGCCGCGTACCTGCCCGTGCTGTGCGGTGCCGGTTGCCTACGGTGCCGGATCGCCGCTGTGTGAACAATGCCTGCCGCAGCTACGTTCGGCGTTGGCGCGCGTGGAGCGTGTGCAGGTTCTGCAACCTCTTGAGGGCGCGGCTGCTCCTGAGGTGCGTGCGGCGTCCCGTTACGTGGGGATGATGCCGCGTGCCCTGTTGGCGTTGAAGAACGCTGGTCGCACTGACTTGTTGCCGCTGTTGGGCGAGGGGCTGGCGCGTAGCGTGTATGAGCTTCTTCGGGCACATCGGGCTGAGCTTCAGAGCGCGCCGGGGTCCTCTATCCCCTCTGTAGGTGCCTCCGCCGCACCGGTTGAGGTTCTGCTGATTCCGGCACCGTCTTCGGCGCAGAGTGTGCGCCGCCGCGGCTATGCGCCGGCGAATCTTTTGGTGCAGGAGGCGGCGCGTCAGCTCAATCAGCGTCTGCCCGCCTCGGTGCGGGTGCGCGCTGCGGACGTCATTGGTTACGCGCCTCGTAGTCGGCGGGGGAGTGGCGCCTCCCTATCTTCTCGTGTGGGGTCTTCTCTTCTGGGTGCTTCTGAGGCAAAGAACGAGCAGAAGACCCTGGGCGCTGTGGGTCGTGCCGAGCGGATGCACGGTGCCTTGCGCGTCATGGAGCCTGCCCTGTGTTCGGGGCAGCTCAGCGTTATTTGTGATGATGTGGTGACCACCGGCGCGACCGCCTCTGAGATGGTGCGCGTGCTACAGGAATCAGGTTCGCGGGTGCTGGGTGTGTGCGCGGTTGCTGCGGTACCGAAAAGAATGCTGACATAGCGTTTCTTGTAGTTAGTTGCAAGAGGTACACGATTTTTAGCTCTTAAAGTTCGCAGACGGACGAGTAGCTATTATTTGGGATAAATATTTGTCACATACAGTGATATACGGCATGTTTCGTACTAAAATATGTGTAAGGGAACGGCATCGGAGTCGAACCCCCGTACCGGGTCCAACCGGACGCGGTATAAGCCCCCAACCTGGAGGGAATGATCGTGGAAGTCAACATCTACGGCCGCAATATCAAGGTCACCGAACGCCTGGAAGAATACGTGAGCGACAAGGTTCAGAAGTTCGCTCAGCTCGGCGATAATGTGAAGGACATTGACGTCAAGTTCAGCAAGGACGGTCATCTGGGTGGCGAGTCCATCCGCGTTGAGATTACCGTTGTTGGTACCGGTCCTGTCCTTCGTTCCGAAGCCCAGGGTAACGACAAGTTCGCGGTCTTCGATGAAACCTACGGCAAGCTCCTGGAGCGTCTGCGCCGTGCACGTGACCGCCGCAAGCTGCACAAGCGCGGTGGCAAGCACCCCGTCTCCGTGGCGGACGCTACCGGCTCGATCCCCGTGGTTACCGAAGCAATTACCGAGATTCTGCTGCCGGATGTTCCGGTGGAAGAAGCCGCATTCGATAACAGCGAGGTCACCCTCGCCGATGAGGCAGCATCTCCCATTGAGATTCGCCGCAAGAGCTTCAAGGGTGAGCGTCTGACTCCCGCAGAAGCTGTTGACCGTATGGAACTGGTCGGCCACGACTTCTACCTGTACATTGACAGCGAGACTGGCGCACCGGCTGCGGCATACCGTCGTAAGGGCTGGAGCTACGGCATCATTACTCTGGACGGCGAGTAAAATCCAACGTACCTGCTAACAGCTGAGGCGCAGGACCCTCTGAGGTGGCAAGCCCAGTAAGCAGGCTAAAGACCCGGGCGGTCTGGAAACACGCACTGTGAATCTCCAGGCCCCCGGGTTTTTCTTTGCCTTCTACAGCTGAGGTTCTTGGCTCGAATCTTCAGCACGGGGGCGCGCCCGCCCCCGGAACCCGGTGCTCCCTCCACCTCAGCCAGCGGATGAACGACGCGCAACGTCACCAAATGTCACCTCGTGGGCGTACAGCGTAAAAAATAGCTCGGACGGGCGAATTAGGCGGCTCTGCCATACAATATGTAGGAAGGCCTCACCGCGCGCACTTTCGCGCGCCCTTGGTGAGGGTACCGAAACAAGCAAGGAGTAGAAGCTCAGTGGCATCTTTCTTGGAGAAAATCCTCCGAACCGGCGATAAGAGGGTTCTGCGACAGCTCGAAGCGTACACTAAGGCGGTGAACTCGCTCGAGGACAGCTTCGCATCGATGACCGATGAGGAACTGCGAGCAGAGACCGACAAGTTCCGCGAGCGCGTCAAGGACGGCGAATCCCTCGACATTATGCTGCCGGAGGCCTTTGCGGTGGTCCGTGAAGCATCCAAGCGTACCCTGGGCAAGCGCCACTACGACGTGCAGCTCATGGGTGGTGCAGCGCTGCACCTGGGCAATATTGCCGAAATGAAGACCGGTGAGGGTAAGACCCTCGTCGCGACCCTGCCCGCGTACCTGAACGCGCTGAGCGGCAAGGGCGTGCACATTGTGACCGTGAACGACTACCTGGCTGAGTACCAGGCGAACCTCATGGGTCG
>CAUUAD010000005.1:0-29305 GCA_963542785.1 Rothia mucilaginosa | reverse complement strand
CGTTCCTGTTTGCGATGACCTTCCACCCGGCAATGCGCCACGTGGGCCCGACCCGCCGCCTGCTGGGCATTCCGACCGCGTTCAACTACCTGGGCCCCATGACGAACCCGGCTCGCGTGAAGTCCTCGGCTATCGGTGTTGCGAACCCGGTCATGGCTGAGAAGATGGCTCACGTCTTCGCGGAGCGCGGCGATCACGCCCTGATTTTCCGCGGCGATGACGGCCTGGATGAGCTGACCATCGCCACCACGAGCCGCCTGTGGGAGGCTGTAGACGGCGAACTGACCGAGTACCGTTTTGACCCGACCGAGTACGGTCTGCAGAACGCACCGCTGGAGCAGTTGCGTGGCGGTGACGCCGAGTACAACGCGGGCGTTTTCCGTGCAATTTTGGCGGGGGAGGGCGAGGCCCCGAAGAGCCCGCTGCGCGCCATTCACGACGCTGTGCTGATGAACGCTGCCGCTGGCCTGGTCGCGTACCGCCCGACTAACGGCGAAAGCTTTGAGGCTCGCTTCACGCAGGCTTTGGCTGATGCCCGCGAATCTATTGCATCCGGTGCAGCAGAGCGTGTGCTCAACGCCTGGGTAGAGTTCAGCTCCAGGCACGCAGAATAAAGAAGCCTAGTAGCTGATGATAGGCACCCGAGATGGGGCGCACCGAATGGTGTGAGCTCGTCTCGGGTGTTTGTCGTTTAACGGGAGGCGCTGAGGGGCATACTGAGGAGCCTGAAGGTTCGGAACATTTGAGCGCGTAGCTTGCGGGTCGCGGAAGCTGAGGTGCATGAACCTGAAAGCAGCGGACGAGAACAGCGTAGTCGCGCTACGAGGAGCGGCACAGGTTCGGTCCGTGCCAGCCTGAGCGTAGAAAGCACCGGTGAGCAGCCGGTGGGGTAGTGAAAAATAGGTCTACTTTACATAATGTATATTATCGGCTTTTTAGGGAGGTCTAGAATGAACCAAAGATTCCCCGTATCTAAATAAAGTCTTAACAGTTCATGTATTAACCTCACTCGGTCACCAGAACTGTCGCCTGTACTCAATCCACCTGAAATAATGGATATACCCCGCATCACGAAGGTGCCGTCGCCTCGTGTGTAGATTCAACGTCAACCACGCCGGTTGATGTACACCAAAGGAGAAAACTCGTGGATTGGCTCTTTGAGACACCCTGGACACTCTGGGTTGCACTCGCCCTCGTTTTCGCCGTCATAGAAATGCTCAGCCTCGACCTGTTCTTTCTCATGTTGGCGATTAGCGCAGGCATCACCGCAGCAATATCGCCCTTCGTGGATAACATGCTGATTCGAACCGTTATTTTCGTGGTGATCTGCCTGATTCTGGTGCTTGGTCTGCGCCCGCCGCTGCTGAAAAAGCTCAATAAATCAGCCACCGGAGCTGTCACTAATGCTGAAGCACTCGTTGGCGCTGAGGTGCGCGTCACTCAAGATGTGACTAGTGAAACTGGTTTGGTGGTACTAGCTGGCGACACCTGGACGGCACGCACCGCCTCCGGAACGCTCGTTGCAGGATCACACGCGAGGGTACGAGCCATTGAGGGTGCTACCGCAATCGTAGAGCCTCTCCCCTACGCCTAAGACCCATCTGAATACCGGCTCTAGAAGCAGGTTCAGATACCAAAAACACACCATATAACTCACCGATAAGGAGAAACAATGCCTATCAGCCTTATTCTGACGGTCCTACTCATCCTCTTCGTGCTGACGATGCTCGCAAAGACCGTGCGCGTCATCCCGCAGGGACGAGCCGGCATCGTCGAACGACTGGGTAAGTTCCACGCCGTTCTCAAGCCCGGCCTGCACATCGTCATCCCCGTGATTGACCGCGTGCTACCCCTCATCGACCTGCGTGAACAGGTCGTTTCCTTCCCCTCGCAGTCCGTGATCACCGAAGATAACCTCGTGGTCGGCATCGACACCGTCGTGTACTTCCAGGTCACCGACCCTAAGGCTGCAACCTACGAAATCACCAACTACATCCGTGCTGTGGACGAGCTGACCAGCGCAACCCTGCGTAACGTCGTCGGTGGCCTGAACCTGGAGCAGACCCTCACCTCCCGCGACCAGATCAACGCGGAGCTGCGAGGCGTACTCGACTCCACCACCGGCCGCTGGGGTCTGCGCGTCTCCCGCGTGGACATCAAGGAAATCCAGCCCCCGGCATCCATCCAGGACTCCATGGAGAAGCAGATGCGTGCAGAGCGTGACCGCCGCGCCGCAATCCTCACCGCAGAAGGCCAGAAGCAGTCCGACATTCTGACCGCAGAGGGTGAATCCCGCGCAGCCATCCTGCGTGCAGAGGGTGAAAAGCAGGCACAGATCCTTCGTGCAGAAGGTGACGCACAGTCCGCAATCCTGCGCGCAAACGGTGAAGCAGAAGCCGTGCAGAAGGTCTTCGCAGCAATCCACGAATCCAACCCCAGCCAGCAGCTGCTCACCTACCAGTACCTGCAGACCCTGCCCAAGCTCGCCGAAGGCGACGCCAACAAGCTCTGGTTCATCCCGACCGAACTCGGCGATGCACTGCGCGGCCTGGGCAACGCATTCGGCACCCTGCCCGCATCCGACCTGGCAGACGCACCGAAGAAGCCCGCAGCGCAGGCACCCAAGAGTGCACCGCAGGCACCCGGAAGCTACGGCATCAACGGCTAACAGCGAAATCTAACGCATAAAAAGGCGTGAATCACCAAAAATCACGCCGAATAAACACCATCGCGCTGGGCGGGTGGAGACTATTACCGATATAATGGATGTTTTGTAAACGTTCGAGGGAATAGCTCTCCCCCGCCCAACGTTATGCCTAAAGCGCCAAAGAGCGCACCCGACGACACTGGAGGAAAAATGAGCGATCGTAGCCTGCGCGGTATGCGCCTGGGTTCCCAGTCGATGGAAACCGAATCGAACGTACAGCCCGCGCCCCGCCAGCGCGTCGAATACCGTACCGCAGACGGTGACCGCGTTTTCGTGACCTTCGCGGCAGAAGCAGAAATCCCCTCGGTATGGACCGCAAAGTCCGGCAAGGAAGCATACCTCGTCAACGGCGACTCCACCGCAGACGCCGAAGAAGAGAAGCCCGCACGTACCCACTGGGATATGCTCATGGAACGCCGCAGCATCGAAGAGCTGGAAAAGACTCTGGAAGACCGCCTGGAATACTACCGCAAGCACTACGCGCTCTAAAAGCACCGTAGAGGCGCCGTAGAAGCCAGCGCTGTATAGAAGCCCGCTAAGCGCCACTCGTGCTCTTAGCGGGCCTTTTCTTTATTGTGGTGCTGGCTTCCGTCGGTACGTGAGCCGGGATCAATACGTGAGCCAGGCGCGAGCTAAGAAAGAGCGCTACAGAAAAGCATAAAAAGACCGGGGCGGATACGTTACGTATCTGCCCCGGTCTTTCGTTTAAAGCTCAGGTGCGAAAAGCGTCTGAGTAAGAAGCGCCTTGGCAAGAAGTCTTACTTGCCCAGAGCCTTCTTCAGCTTCTGAATGCGGTTAGCCATACCCCAGCGAGTCACCTTAGACATGGAGTCAAAGATAATGTTGCCGTCCATCTTCGAAGCGCCAATCTCACGCTCAACGAAGGTAATCGGAACCTCAACAATCTTCAGGCCAGCCTGCTCAGAACGCCACGCCAGATCAACCTGGAACACGTAGCCCTTCGAGTCGATACCCTCAAGGTTCAGGCGCTGCAGAGCGTCACGACGGTACGCACGGAAACCAGCGGTAATGTCCTTAATGGAGGTGCCCAGAATCAGGCGGGTGTACAGGTTAGCACCGCGAGAGAGAATCTGGCGGTGAGCCGGCCAGTTCTTGGTCTTGCCGCCGGGAACGTAACGCGAACCAATAGCCAGGTCAGCGCCCGCCTCCACAGCACGAACCAGAGAAGGAAGCTGCTCAGGCTGGTGCGAGCAGTCAGCGTCCATCTCAATCAGAACGTCGTAGCCTGCCTCAAGGCCCCAATCGAAGCCAGCGAGGTATGCGCCACCCAGACCGTCCTTAACGGTGCGGTGCAGAACGTGAATCTGGGAATCCTTAGCCGACAGCTCATCAGCAATCTGACCGGTACCGTCGGGGCTGTTATCATCCACCACGAGAATATCCACCTCGGGAGCTGCCTTGCGAAGACGCTCTACCACGATGGGCAGGTTCTCCTTCTCGTTATACGTCGGGATGACAGTTAGAACGCGCATATTACTCCCTCACAGGTGCATATAAAACAGGCAGTGTAGGTATCCAGTATACCGGGTAAATATTTGAGCAACTGAACCATTGGCGGCCTCCACTGCTCCTAAACCGCCTAAAAAGGTGTTGACAAGCTAAAAAATTAGTTACTTTCAGTGTAAATAGATTCCAGGACGGGCAGAGTCGAATCCTCCTCCAGCGCCGGAAGCAACGGAATGCGAGCGCGGGGGTCGGTACTCCACGATGCTACGCGGGAGTCGGGTGCCTGGACCATGAGGGCTTCGACGCGCCACTGTGCTACGTATGCGGGGGTGTCGGGGGTTAGCTGGCCGGTGAAGGGGTTTTCTTCGTGTGCTAGGCGGTATACGCCGCGGGTGAGGGCGGCGAAGGCGCTGCGTGCGGAGATGCCGTGTTCGTCGTTGACGAGTTCGCGGATGAGGGACCATGCGCCGGGTGCGTACAGCTGAGCATCAGAACCCAGCGCGATGGAGGTGCCGGCTGCGTTTGCGCGGCGTGCTACGGAGGCGACGGACTCACGCGCTTCTGCCCCGGCGTGTGCGAGGAGTGCCTGGACGGTGTCGTTGGCGGTTTCGTCTTCTTCGGGTTCGCAGACGCTCAGGCCGAGGTTGATGCGTGCTTCTGCCAGCTGGGTGAGGTATTCGTCGGTGATGGGGTCTTGCGGGGTGCTGATTGCTGCGTCGAGGCGGATGGACAGCCAGGGGCGGTTTTCGCGTGCGGCGAGCGCGGCATCGGCTGCGGTGGTGAAGCCGGTGGATGCGTCGATGGAGAGCAGGAGTGCGGCGTCTTCGGCTACCTGTGCTGCTGCGGGGGCTTCGGTGGGTGGGATAAAGATGCCGACTAGCTGCAGGCCCTTGACGGCGCGTTCGCCTTCGGTGAGGGGGCGTAGTGCCTTGATGGCGCTGATCAGTTCGTCGGTCTCAATGCCGGTGGCGTTGAGGATGAGGCGGATGTCGGGTACTCCGTGTTCGGCGCTGTAGTAGCTGAGTGCGGAGACGAGGTCGGGGACGTCTTCCATGCCGGCGAGTACGGTGTGGGTGTGGTAGCCGGCTGCGCGGTATGCCTGCAGGTAGTCGAGGATTTCGGGTGCTTCTTTGCCTGCTACCGGTGCCAGTGCGCGCGCGAAGGCGGGGGTTAGTAGGGCGCCGTCAAGTTCGGTGATGGTGGCTGATTCGTCGGCAATTGAACGCGCCCCAGAGTCGGAACCAACCCAGCGGACGAAGCCGTCTTCGACGAGCATTGCGGTTGCGTACGGGTCAACCGGGCTGTACACGCTACCATCTACAAAAATACGGGTAGACATTAGATTCCTTTCACCTTTGAGGCGCGCTGAAAGCGCACACGGGGCGGGCACTTCAATTGTGCTCGCGTAGCTTAGCTGAGCGTCTCATTTGAGTATAGAAGCACCCCCGCTGCCTGTGGTAGTTCGTTCGTCCTTAGATGGGGTGGAACGATGCACTGTAGCGGGGGTGGTAACCCGAACCGATCGGGTGCGGTGTAGCACTATGTACGGTGTAGCTAAGGTGCGGGCTAGACGTCCAGGGCGACTACGCCGCGGCGTACCGCCTCGATTGCCTCTTCACAGCGGGCGCGAATGACCGGGTCCAGCGAGCGGATGTGCGCAATCTGGTCCAGGGCGTCCAGTACCTGCTTTGCCCAGCGTACGAAGTCGCCGGCGGCAAGGCCGGTGTCCTCGATTGCCTTTGCGAGGTGGGCGCCGTTCGCCCAGGCGTACATGGGTTCGACCAGGCCGAAGTCGCATGCCGGGGTCGGGTTGACCTTGAACTGTTCCTCTGCGGCGTTCAGGTCGGCGAGGCGCTGCGTAATCGTCGCGATGGGTGCGCGCAGGGACGGGTGCGGGTAGTGAGCCAGGTATTCCACCGCGTCGCGCTTACCCTGGTAGGTCAGTGCGGCGACGGTTGCTGCGATGGCGGCGGGTTCCAGTCCGTCGAGGAAGTGCGCGTCGAGGCACAGGGCGGTCAGCAGGTCGCGCTCGCCGTAGATGCGGCGCAGAGCCTGGCCGCCGGTGGTTAGCGACAGTTCGTTATCCTCGGTGCGTTCGACGTAGCCGTAGCTCTCCAGCAGACGCGCAATGCGGTTGAAGACCTGCGCAATCGTGTTGGTGCGGCGGGCAATCTGACGGCGCAACCCTTCGGTTTCAGAGTTGAGCTTCTGCCAGCGCTCAGCCCAACGCATGTGGTTCGCGCGGTCGGAGCAACCGTGGCACGGGTGGTTACGCAGCTGGGCCTGCAGCGCCTCCAGCTGCGCGTCAATGCTGTTCTGACGAGCCGGGATGTTCTGCTGTGCGAGCGCACGCGGGGCGCGGCCGTCGTAGAGCGCCTGGCGCATGCGGCTTGCGGTGTCGCGGCGTTCCTTGGCGGTTTTGAGGCTTAGGCGCTTGGGGATTTTGATACGTGAGACCGGTTCGATGGCGCCTTCGAAGTCGCGGGTTGAGGCGGTGCGCTGGTGCGCGTCCTCGGTAAGGATGCCGATGCGCGGGTCGGCGTGCGAGTCGGAGCGGGTGATGACGACTGCGTAGCCGCGGGAGCGGCCGTGCGGAATGTAGATGATGTCGCCGGGTAGTAGCTGCTGGATGCTGTGGTGTGCCTGCGCGCGGGCGTGGCGTTCGTTGCTCTTAGACGCTTTCTTTTCCAGTTCGGCGATCTGGCGGCTGAGCTGGACGTATTCGGTGAAGTCGCCCAGGTGGCATGCCATTGCTTCGCGGTAGCCTTCTAGGGCGCTTTCGTTTTTGCGTACGCGGGAGGCGACGCCCACGACCGACTTGTCTGCCTGGAACTGTGCGAAGGAGGATTCCAAGATTTTGCGGGTGCGTTCGGCGCCGTAGGAGGCGATGAGGTTTGCCGCCATGTTGTAGGTGGGGCGGAAGGAGGAATTGAGCGGGTAGGTGCGGGTTGAGGCGAGGGTTGCCACGTGTTCTGGGGACATGCCGGGGCGCCACATGACGACTGCGTGGCCTTCGATGTCGATGCCGCGGCGGCCTGCGCGTCCGGTCAGCTGGGTGTACTCGCCGGGGGTGATGTCCACGTGGGATTCGCCGTTGTATTTGGTGAGCTTTTCCAGGATGACGGTGCGGGCGGGCATGTTGATGCCCAGTGCGAGGGTTTCGGTGGCGAAGACCAGCTTGATGAGGCCCTGCGTGAAGAGGGTTTCTACAACCTCCTTGAACAGGGGCAGTAGGCCGGCGTGGTGCGCGGCGATACCGCGAATCAGCCCGTCGCGCCACTCGTAGTAGCCGAGGGTGTTCAGGTCGCGGGTGTCCAGGTGGGCTGTCGCTTCCGCGATGTAGGCGCGGATGGTCTGCTGCTGTTCGGGGGTGGTCAGCGTAATATCGGCGGATACGCAGTGGCTGACCGCGCCGTCGCAACCGGCACGGGAAAAGATAAAGCAAATAGCCGGTAGCAGGCCCTGCTTGTCGAGGGCGCGCACCATCTCCGGGCGGGTAATGCGCTGCGGACGCAGAGGCTTCTGCTCACCGCGCGCATCGAAGTCCCGGTCGTTGCTGAAACGATCATTGCTGAAACGGTCACGACGGTTCGAGCCGCCGCGCTCGCCGCTGCTGAACGTCTCATTCAGCCAGCCCTCACGGCGGTGACGGAAACGTTCACGCTTGCCGCCGTAGCGTCCGCGGCCCGGGCTCGAACGGAAGCCGGGGCGTAGCGCCTTCAGCTGCGGGTTCAGACGCAGACCGGCAAGCAGAGGGTTGGCGCCCGCCTCCACGGTTGCGCCGCGCTGCTTAGCCTTCTGTGCCTTCTTCGCCTGCTTGCGGGAGAGCTTCTCCTCCGGCTCCTGGTTCTTGCCGTTCGCGGAGTTGTCCTCGGGTACGAACAGGTCCACCACACGGTGACCGACCATCATGTGCTGCCACAGGGGCACCGGGCGGTGCTCAGAAACAATAATGTCCGTGCCGCCGCGCACCGTATCCAGCCACGCGCCGAACTCCTCAACGTTCGACACCGTAGCTGACAGAGAAATGACGTTCACATGCTCGGGAAGGTGAATAATCGCCTCTTCCCACACCGCGCCACGGAAACGGTCCGCCAGGTAGTGCACCTCATCCATCACCACGTAGCCCAGGCCGGTCAGCGTGGTCGAGTTGGCGTAGAGCATGTTGCGCAGTACCTCGGTGGTCATCACGACCACGGGTGCTTCCGTGTTAATGCTCGTATCGCCGGTCAGCAGACCCACGTAATCCTCACCGTACGCGCGCACAAAGTCGTGGTACTTCTGGTTACTCAGCGCCTTAATGGGGGTCGTGTAGAACGCCTTCATGCCGCGGTGCAACGCCAGGTAGATACCGAACTCACCCACAATGGTCTTACCGGCACCGGTGGGTGCGGCAACGAGGACGGAGCGGTCCGCCTCCACGGCGGCACACGCCTGACGCTGAAAATCATCCAGCGGAAAATCAAGGGACGCCTCAAAAGCGCCGAGGGCGGTCTTCGCGTAGGCGGCGCGCTCTCGGGATGCGGCGTAGGCGGCAGCGTAGTCGGTGCGCTCCGCCGGGGTCTGTGCGTTAGAAGCGTTAGAAGTGTGTGCGTCGGACTGTGCGTGGTGCTTGCTCATAGTATGTCCAGTGTAACGGTTCGCCCGCCGCGAGCCTCCAGAAAGCATCCTGCACGGGCACTAATCCGGTATGGGCGAACAGCGAGCGCATCGGCGGTGTGCGAAAGGGGCGGGATACAGGTTCTCTGTACCCCGCCCCTTGCGGCTACGTCGCTCAATGCGAACTATTTAGTTAGGAAGTCTTCTCTTCCTCGAAGTAACCCATCTTCGCCAGGTCTTCACTGCTGGTTGCGGTGTTCAGGCTTGCTTCATCCGAACCCTGCGCCAGCTTGGCAAGCTTGCGGTCGCGGCGCTTGTCGTTGATCATGCAGATGCCGATTGCTGCGAAGAAGAAAATCAGCAGCGGCGCCATGAGCACGAACATCATCATGATGTCGCTACCGGGTGCAGTCAGCGCTGCGATAACCGCAACGAGCACAACAACCCAACGCCAGGACTTCAGGATGGTCTTACCGCGAATCAGGCCCAGCATGTTAATGCCGACCAGAATCACAGGGATGATGAACGCGCAGGAGAACGTCACAACGAACTTCAGGATGAAGGAGATGTACACGCCCGCGTCAATGTAGTTACTTTCGTTGACGGGGGTGAACTTCAGCAGCGCGTAGACCACGCCGGGGAGGGTGAAGTACGAAATGGCGACACCGCAGGCAAACGCGAAAATAGATGCGGTGAGGAAGCCGAAGAGATACTTCTTCTCCTTGGTGTGCAGTGCCGGCAGCAGGAATCGCAGTGCCTGGTAGAGCCAGACGGGAGATGCGATGACCAGGCCGATGTACATACCGACCTTCAGCAGCTGGTCGAAAGGAGATGCGACGCTACCGTAGTTCAGGTTTGCTCTGCGGCCGGTTTCTATGTTGATCTGCTGCAGGGGCGCAGAAATCATTTCAATGAAAGGCTGGTAGAGGAAGACCGTACCGATGATGGCTGCGATGATGGTCGCGATAGCCGCTTTGATGAGGCGGTCGCGGAATTCGCGTAGGTGTTCCTTGAGTTCCATGCGCGCTTCAGGGTTGAGTTTGCGGTTGCGCACGTCCTGGTCGGGTGTTGCCACGTGGTGTCCTCTGGGTGTCGGTGCCGTGTGTGATTCGGCTGAGGGGGGTCTGGTGGGGTTTTATGGGGTGGTGCCGCAAAACCCGTGCCGGCCGGTGGGCTGGCACGGGTTTGGTGCGTCGGGGGCGGGACCGTTACTTAGTTTCGGTCTTGCCGTCCTTGCCGTTGTCTACGACCTCAGCGGTGACGACCTCTTCGCCGTCCTTCTCGCGGGGGTCCTTCTTGGAGTCGTTCTTCAGACCCTCAACTTCGGTCTTGAAGATGCGCATGGACTGGCCGAGGCTGCGTGCCATGCCGGGCAGCTTGGGTGCGCCGAAGAGCAGGACGATAAGGAGGATAACGACGATGATGGTCGCGGGGTGGCTGAAAATCTGGCCCATGGTGTGCCTTTCTAGTTAAAGCAGGTCTCCGATGTTTTGAGGTTGGCCGAGTCGATCTCGTCGGGAGACCCGTCGCTTGATCCGCTCAGACCTGCGTGTCTGCTTACCTTGTTCGTAGTTATTGTATGCCTCGGTGATGGGTGTGAATACCCCGAGGGTGGTGTCTCGTGGGAGTTTTCGGCTTGCGTTCGCTTGCGCTGCGTCGAATTGTCCCTCGATTGACTCGACCCAGGTTACGGTTTCGTCAAGGAGTGTGAAACCGCGAGTGAGTGCTTTGTAGGTGAACCATGCCAAATAGAGGAGCGAGCAGATGATGAGCGCGCCCCATAGCAAAATCCAGAACCACCAAGACATGAGCACCATTATACAAGTTTTAGGTTAATGTTTTGGCGCCTTGGAAGGGTTTTTAGGGTGTTTTTGCTAGTGGGTGGAGTTCTATTTTTCTGCGGGCACACCTGCGGGCGTACCACTGCGGCTGCTCGCATTAAGGATTTGCAACTGGTCAAGCAGCGCCGCGCGCAGGTGCGCGGGGCCGACCAGTTCGAGGGCACCTCGGTGCGCGATGACGGTGTCGAGGATGTTCTTATCGCCAGCTCCGGCGATGTTGTTGTAGTGCACGCGGACGTGGGTGGTTTTGGTGCCTTTTCGGGCGTGCTCGGCGCTGCGGCGCTTGTAGGTTGCGGTGAGGTTTTCGAGGGTTTCGCCGCCGGGGGTGTGGTCGGTGGGGTGGATGCGCAGCTCGACACTGGGGTTGGTGGTGGTTTTGTGCTGCTTGGCGTGCCAGTCGTTGACGGTGCTGTCGTGGTTGGGGCCGATGTAGTGGGCTTGTGCTTCGCCTGCGGGTGCGTAGCTGCTGATGCGGGTGAGGCGGAAGTTGCGCCAGAAGACGGGTTCGACGGGGGTGGGCTCAGCGCCGGCAGAAGCGGCCTTCTCCCCCGCCGCGCTCGCGGGCTTCACGTTCTCAGCGGCAGGGCTCTCAGACAGCGTGGCGAGGTGGCGTGCCTCGCTGGCGCGGCACCACGCGTGCAGGTAGAGGCGGTCGCGGTGCAGGGTGAGCGCCACCGGGTCGACGACGCGTTCCGCATCGCGGGTGCTGTTGCCGTATGTGATGGTGAGGGCGCGTCCGCTGGCGAGGGCGGCGCGCGCATCCTGCAACAGGGGGTCCTCGGGCGCGAAGAGCAGGTGCTTCGCGTAGTCGGCGGTACGCGGGTAGGCCTCCGCGAGCGCGGCGAGAATCGCGGCCGGTCGCGGGTCGCCGGGGTACATGAGGTCGGCTGCGGAGAGCGTGAAGACGAGGATGGCCAGCTCGGTATCGGTGAGGCGGGCGTAGTTGAGCAGGGTGAGGGACGCGGCGCCGTCGCCGAATTCGGGGAGCAGGTTGGTACGGGCGGGGGTAGGCGCGTCGGGGTTCTTAGCCTCGGAGTAGAAGGGCACCTCATCGAAGTCTTCGTAGATGGCGTTGATGATTTTGTCGAGCTTGGCTGCGTTGTCGTTGTCGACGCGGTAGAGGGGGTTGAGCTTGTTGAGGGGCATAGGCGCCTCGTCGTGTACGTCGGCCCAGCGGTCGGCGCGGTGCAACGCGAGGATGAGGTCGTCGAGGTCGTCGAGGGCATCGTTGCGGGAACGCTGGGTTGTGGGGAACCACTTGGTGGGGGTTTCGGGTTCGCCGGTGTGCAGGGCGATGAGGTCGCGCAAAAGTTCCTGCTGGGCGGCGTGGCTGTCCTGCTGGCGGCCGGTCACGGACGCACCGGATGCGGAGTTGCCGGTGTTGTGGCGCGGCTGGATGAGCCATCCGGCGCAGGTGGCGTCGATGGCGCTGTCTACGGCGCCGTAGGAGGGCACGGTGAAGGGTGCGGCGGGGTCCCCGGTGCCGGGGTTGGGGTCGAGTACGGCGAGAGTCTCTTCGTAGCCGCTGATTTTCTTGAGGCGGGTGCGGGCCTCGTAGTCGGGGTTGATGGGTGCGGGGTCGGTGCTTGAGAACACGTCGAGGCTTCGGATGCGGTCGGTGCGGTAGGTGTAGGTCTTGCGCTCTTCGGGGGTTTTGTTGCCGAGGGGGAAGTGTGCAACGAGGTACCAAGACCCGTAGCTGTAGATGAGGCCGGCGACGCTGACCTTCTCGTAGGTTTTGATGTCTCCATCGCTACCTTGATAGGTGAAATTGAGGGTCTTGCGCTGGGCGTAGGCAGTGAAGAGTTCGTAGAGGTGCGGGTCGTCACTGAAGTGCAGGCGCTGGATGTGTTCGCGGTAGGCGTGCAGGTCGCGGGCGCGCTGTTTGACGGTTTTGATGAGGGGCGGCTGGTTATCCCGTTTGATCTCTTCGATTCGGGTGACGTTCGCCGCGGTGAGCGCCTCGTCGGTGAGGTGCTCGCTCGTGAGCGCAATCTTGCGCAGGATGCGGTAGGCCTCGTCCTGCAGTTCGGTGCCTTCCCAGCCGCGCAGCTCGGCGTTGAGGAGGCGGAATTCTTCGGCGGTGGGGTTCCACGCGGTCAGCGAGTCGGGGGCTTCTGCGTTGAGGCGGTAGCGTCCGGAGGTGTCGGTGGTGAAGTGGGTGATGCGCGCGCCGGCGTCACGCAGGGTCTGCTTAGCGCGTTCGAAGGCGCGTTCGCTCGCCTCGGAGAGCGCGGCCCCCGGGGCGGAAGTCTTGATGCCCAGGAGGCTGAGGAATTCGTCGCGACTGATACCGTTGCGGCGGGTGGCTTCGTCGGGGGCTTCGGCGACGGTGGCGAGGCGGTTCAGGGTCATGAAAAGCTGAGCTGCGGTGGACATGATTCCATCATACCGTGTGTGTTCCGCGGCACTTGCTTCGGGTCTGGGGCGGCGGCGGGAAGAATGCGCGGGTATAAAATTTCGCGGACGCGCCGATAGCCCGGCACAAAAACCTGGTACGCAAAAGCCCGGCGCCCCTCCCACAATCGGGAGAAAGCACCGGGCTGCGCGTCTCTGCGCGTCTTACGTGAGAAGCGCGAAAAACGCGAGAACCTGGCTAGTCCCTAGCGGACATCCAGCAGGTCCACCACGAAAATCAGGGACTCGCCGGGCTTAATGACCGAACCTGCGCCGCGGTCACCATACGCCATGTCGGCGGGAATCTCCAGGCGACGACGGCCGCCGACCTTCATGCCGAGCAGACCCTCATCCCAACCGCGGATAACCTGGCCAACGCCCACCTGGAACGGCAGCGGCTCGCCGCGGTTCCAGGACGCGTCAAACTCTTCACCGGTGGAGAATGCCACACCAACGTAGTGGGTGAGCACGCGGGAGCCGGGAACAACCTCAGCGCCTGCACCCTCGATCAGGTCGGTGATGACCAGCTCGGTGGGGGCGTCGCCCTCGGGGAAATCGATTTCAGGCTTTTCGCGGTCGAGGTTACGCTGACCGAAAGACATGGGTGTCTCCTTTGATTGGTTCGAAATACATCGAAATAGTGGGTGCGCCCGCCGCCTAAGTCGATAGACGGCGAACGCGATATAAAAATGTGACGTAAAAACGTGGGTCCCGAAAATCTGGGTCCCGGGCTACTGTGCGGTAGCCGAAGCAGTAACCGCCGGGGTCGCAGTCGCAGAAGCATCAGCGGTTGCCGAGGCGGACGCCTCCGCAGCAGCCGCGCTAGAAGCTGCCTGAGCACGCTGCAGGGTCTGCGGGTTCTCCTCCGCACCCAGAATATCAACCACGAACACCAGAGTGCCCGAAGGCTTGGAACCGCCGGTGTCGTTACCGTACGCCAAATCCGCCGGGATGACCAGCTCAACACGGGAGCCGACCTTCTTGCCCTTCAGGCCCTGGGTCCAGCCCTTGATAACGCCCTGCAGGGAGATGCCCATCGGGGTGGCGGCGTCATAGTTGCCGTCGACGACCTTACCGTCGGAGTACTGCACGCCAATGTAGCGCACGTACACGGTGTCGGTATCCTTGACCTCGGCGCCCTCGCCCTCAATGAGGTTCTTCGAGACCAGCTCAGTGTATTCCTGCTTGGTGTCGGGCAGCTTAATTTCAGCCTTGCCGGTGGACTCATCCAGGGTGAAGGACGGCAGCGACGGGTCAGCCTCAACAGCCTTACCGGTTGCGTACTTGGGCAGCTTCGTCTTCACGGTGTACACCTCAACGTTGGTTGCGGCGCCGGGCGAAGCGGTCGTGGTGGTCACGCCCGCAGTGCTGCGCTGCTGCAGAACGTTGGTGGTGTACGAGAAGGAGCCGCCAACCTTAATCTTCTTCAGGGTTTCGTACACCTGCGGTGCAGCCTGCTTCAGCTGATCGTTAATCGGCAGCAGAATCGGCTCGCTGGAGTAAGTGGAACCGTTAAGCTTGCCGTCGGTGCCGTTGAACACGGCAGCCTCAACGAGCACGTAGTCACCATCATTGATGGAGTCACCGTTGCCTTCCTCAATCACGTACGCGGAGGGGCTAGAAGCGGCGAAGGGAGTCGCGAAGGACGCCTCAGGCGCAGCGGTCGCGTTCTTCAAGGTGTACTGCACCTTGGACAAATCGCCATTGCTGGACTGCGCGCCGCATGCGGACAGTGCGAGCGCAAGAGCTGCTGCGCTGGCACCGAAAATAGTGAGCTTAGAGCGTTTGGTCATAGTGTTATCCTCTGGGTTTTCTGTGAGAGTGGGGCGCGTGAGTGCCCGTGTGCCACAGAACAGTTTACAGGTATAGGTTTAGCTGTTTTATGCTACGGCATGTAGCTGTGCTCAGGCTGTGTTGCGGCGCGGGGTGTGCCGAGAACTTTGGACCGTAACACACCGTGCCGCAGCGGTCGTGAGCCGGGGTTTTAGCGAAGCTGTTTAGCGAGGGCTATCTAGCCGGGCTGTTTAGCAGGGCGGCGGGAATGCCGCCTCCTGATGCTGACGCGCCTTAGACGCCAGCAGGCTCAGCACTTCCTCCAGCTCATCGCTGCCGGTAGCGAACGGATCCTTGCACACCAGCGTGTGCTGCGGGTAGGCGTTGAGCTTCAAATGCACCCAATCCACGGTGAACTGCTCCCCCGCCGCAACCGCCGCATTAATGAAACGCGAACGCTGCAAGGCGCGAGTGTTCGGCGGCTGAGTCTTCGCCGCCTCCGCGGCACCCTCGGGCAGGATGCGCTTAACCGCACCGCGGCGAACCAGCGCATGGAAGACACTACGTTCCGGGTCGATGTCGTGGTACGCCAAATCCAGCTGACGGATGCGGGCGCTCGCATAATCGGCGGGCTGACCAGCTGCGCGGGCGCGGGCAATATACGCATCCAGAAGCTTCTTCTTAATTGCCCAGTCAATCTCGGTGTCGATGCTGCTGTAGTCGCCGGACTCGATAGCGTCCAGGGTGCGCTGCCACAGGTCCAGGGCGTATTCCACGTGGTGGTGGTGCACGCCGTACTGTTGCACATACTGGCGGGCCGCATCCAGGTAGTGACGCTGAACGCTCAACGCCGTGTAGTGCTTACCATCCGTGGTTTCGAAGGTTGCGGTGCCGGTCAGATCGTGGCTGATAGCGCGCAGGGCCGCCGGAACAGACACAATATCCAGGCTTGTGACCGGGAAGCGGTCCTCCAGCATGCGCAGCACCAGGTCGGTGCTGGCAATCTTCAGCAGGGTCGTCGGCTCCGCCATGTTCGAATCACCGTTAATGACGTGCATGCGGCGGAACTTCGAAGCGTCCGCATGCGGCTCGTCGCGGGTGTTAATGAGCGGGCGAGCGCGCGAGGTCGAGGTGGACGCCGCCTCCCAAATATGGTCGGCACGCTGCGAGAACGAGTACGAGGGCACACCCGTGCTGGAGGCCGGGTCGGTCGAACCGGGCACCGGGCCACCGTTCGGGTGGGTCTTACCGGCACCGACCAGAATCTGGCGGGTCACCAGGAACGGCACGAGCTGCTTAATCAGGTCGTTGAACTGCAGTTTGCGGCTGATCAGGTAGTTCTCGTGGCTGCCGTAGGAGTTGCCCGCCGAATCCACGTTGTTCTTGAACAGGTACAGTTCACCGTCGAGGGGGCGGCCCTCCGAACCTGCGAGCAGGCGCTTGCGGGCGGTACGCGCCAAGTCAGCGAAAAGCAGCTCGCCGGCGCGTTCCTGCGCGAGTAGCTCGTCAATGCTGCCGCATTCGGCGGAGGCGTACTCGGGGTGCGAACCCACGTCAAGGTAGAGCCTACCGCCGTTGGGCAGGAAGACGTTCGTTGAGCGCCACTGATCCAGGACGGGCTTGAAGAGGGCGGCGGCGGACTCTTCGATGCTCAGTCGCCCGATTCCGTGCGGGACGTAGCTGAGCCCGAATTCGCTTTCAATGCCGAAAATACGGTGTTCCATGATGCTGACCCGGCGCGCAGGTGCGTCGGTTACTCGCCGCCCTTCTGGACGAAGCCGGTGACGAAGTCTTCAGCGTTCTCAGCGAGCAGGCCGTCAATTTCGTCGAGCAGGTCGTCGACCTCGCTCACGTCAGACACCACGTGGGAGGCGGCGAGGCTCAGTTCCTGCTCCTGCTCGGCTGCGGTGGTTTCGGTTTGCTGTGCGCTGATGCGTTCGCGGCTCATGGTTCTCTCCTTCAAAGGGGTTTTCGGTCGTGGACGAATAAGTTTTTAGTGGGGTCGGGTGCGGGGTGTGAAGGCTTTGGTGCCCGAACCTTGCTGCACCCTACCTGTGGGTTATGTGGTTTTTACTCTTCCGAATGGGGGTATTCGCCCCGGGGAAGAATATGAGTTTATGTGGGTTTAGGGGCGCTGAGGTGCTACTAGCGCAGTCGGTTCAGCAGCTCATCCGAATGGTTTACCTCATCCAGTAACGGCTCCACCTCGGCGGCACCGTACCGGGTCGGCTCCATCATCGTAAAACGAGTCAGATCCTTCGAATACCTGCCACGGCACGACACCGTATCCCAGTTAATACCCAGAATCTCCTCCGGCCAACGCGCCATCAACGTGCCACGCAAAAATGCGCGCGTCTCACGCGGCGGCTCAGTCGTCGCACGCTCCACCTGCTCCGCAGAGAACAGCGTACGCATACGGCCACGCGCCACCAGACGGTGGTACAGGCTCTTCGACGGGTCAATATCAGCGTACTGCAAATCCAAAGCCTTCAACTTCGGATTCGCATAATCTACGCCCTGAGCGACATAACCGCGCACCAGCGCATACTTCGCCACCCAATCCAGACGATCCGCCAGCGAAAGCGGGTTGGTTTCCAAGGCGTCCAGAACCTCGCCCCACAGGTCGAGGATTTGCTCGGTCGCAGCATCCACACCCGCCGGGTTCGACTCCTCATGCGCACGCGAGGCCTCATAGTAGGCGCGCTGAATCTGCAGGGCGCTCGCCGAACCGCTCGTGGACACCGGGTTCGGCAGGGCCGCCGAAGACGGCGCCAACGGCAGCTGAACCGACAGCGACACATCGTGGCTGACCGCGTGCATCGCCGCCACCGGATCAGACAGGCGCACACCAGGCAGCGCGGGGTGCTCCTCACTGTGCGACTCAATCAGGTTCATCACCAGCGCCGCCGTACCAAACTTCAACAGGTTCGAATAGTGCGACATGTTCGCATCCGCCGGAATCACGTGCAGGCGGCGGTACTTCGACTCATCCGCATGCGGCTCATCGCGCGTATTCACAATCGGGCGGCGAATCGTAGTCTCCAGACCAATCGTGCGCTCAAAGAAATCAGCACGCGAACTAATCTGAAAACCCGGAACCTCACCGTGCGTACCAATACCCACACGGCCCGCACCCGTAAAAATTGCGCGGGTCGCAAAGAACGGCAGGAGCGCATCCGCAACCTGCTCAAA
The DNA here is from genome assembly GCA_963542785.1 of Rothia mucilaginosa. Lineage (GTDB taxonomy): Bacteria > Actinomycetota > Actinomycetes > Actinomycetales > Micrococcaceae > Rothia > Rothia mucilaginosa_G. Next base: position 11,329 of record CAUUAD010000005.1, on the reverse strand, counting down.
CGGAACATCACGGCTAATCAGGTAGTTTTCGTGGGCGCCGTACGACTGGCCCTTCGAATCGGTGTTGTTCTTGTACAGCTTCACCTGCGGCAAATCCTGGGCGTGGTTGCCCAGCTCCACCAGCGACTCGTACGCCAGCGCGTCACCGGCAGCGTCATAGAGCACCGCATCGGCGGGGGTCAGAACCTCCGGCGACGAATACTCCGGATGCGCGTGATCCACATACAGGCGCGCACCATTAGGCAGAATCGCGTTCATGGTCACCCGATCCCAATCCAGACGCTCCGGGAAGCCACCGCGACCGTGCACACCGGCGAGCGCATCCAGGGCGCTACGCGGCTCGGCTGGCTCACCAGGTGCCTGAACGCCCGCCTCGCGCATAATCTCCAGGGCGATATCTTCGCTGGTCAGCTCGGTGCGGGTGTGCGTCATCTGGCTCGAATGGGCGGTGGAGGCGTCCTGAACCTGACCGAACGCGTCACGCAGCGGCGACTCGGACTCACCCAACCACTGACCCTCAGGGGTGGCGGTCGAGTAGTTCTCCGCCTGGCGTGCCTGCTCAGCAACTAGCTCATCCGCCAGGGCACGGCGCTGCAGCTGTTCGCGGAAGGAGGCGCCGCGGCGGAACGCCAACTTGGCGTAAGTGTTGACCACCAGTGCGGACAGCACGGTCGGGTTGGTGCCCGGCGCGGAGGGCGCGATGACGCCGTACTCGGTTTCTGCACCCATAATGCGGTGCACGCCGTAGCTGGGGGTGCTGGGGGTGGAGTTCATGGGGTTCTCCTGAAAAATCTATACCTTTAAAGGTTCTGGACCTGCGGTAATACTGAGGTTATGCGGGATAAGCGCGCGTTGAGCGCCGCCCGGCTCATGTTTGTGGCGCGGTTTAGCGCGGCGGCTCCACCGACACCAGGCGGCCACGCACACCGGCAACGGTGAGCGCATCCTCAATATCGGGCAGCGGCGGCAAATCCACCTGATCCTCAAACTCGGCGCGCACCGCCTCCAGCAGGTGGCGGGTACCAATACCCACGCTCGAAGCGTCCGCACCGGCGGTCAGCGCCTGCAGCTGCTCCTTAATTGCCGCCTTCTTCGCACGGTCCACAATATTGCGAATCACCGCACCCGAAGCGAAATCGCCGCGGTACAGCGTGTGCGTGGACAGGTTCGCGCTCGCACCAGAACCAACGACCATGGAAGAATCCACGGTCGCCACAGCGTACGCCGTGGAGGGGGTGCGCGCGTACAGCTGACCCGCCGCCGCCGCAATCATCGCGGTCAGGGCGGCGCGGGTCGAGCCGGCGGCTGCCACCTCCGCGGCGTCCAGGGGCAGGTCCTCGGTCAGGTACAGACCGAAAATCTCAGCCGCACCGGCGGCGTCCGGGCGGTTAATGCGAATCTTCAGGTCGAGTCGACCCGGGCGCATCACAGCGGCATCAATCAGATCTTCACGGTTGGTCGCACCAATAACGATGACGTTCTGTAGCGACTCCACACCGTCAATTTCGGCCAGCAGCTGCGGCACGATGGTCGTCTCAATATCGGAGGAACGACCCGAACCGCGCATACGGAACAGCGACTCCATCTCGTCAAAGAACACGACGACCGGGTGGCCCGCCTCCGCCTTCTCGCGGGCGGCAACGAAAATATCGCGGATCTGGCGCTCGGTCTCACCGACGAACTTATCCAGCAACTCGGGGCCCTTAATGTTCAAGAAGTAGCCGCGAGTAGCCGAACCCGGGTTCAGCGCAGCCGCACGAGCCGCCAGGGAGTTCGCCACAGCCTTAGCGATCATGGTCTTACCGTTACCGGGAGGACCGTACAGCAGAATGCCCTTAGGCGGTGCCAGGTGGTAGCGCTCAAAAATCTCGGGGTGCAGGTACGGCAGCTCCACCGCGTCGCGAATCTGCTCAATCTGCGCGCCCAAGCCACCAATCTGCTCGTAGGTGACATCCGGAATCTCTTCCAGAACCAGCTCCTGCGAGCGGGAGGCGGGAACCTGCGAGGTCAGCATGCGGGTGCGCGTGTCGAGGGTGACCGCATCCCCGGTGCGCAACTGCTCAATGTTGAGGGAACCAGCCACACGCGCCACCTGCTGAGCACCCGAGGACGTATCAACCAGCACGCGCTGCTCATCCAGCACCTCGCGCACGGTCACCACGTCACCGAAGGGTTCGGTGTCCAGGGCGAGCACCGCCTCCGTCTTGTCGTTGAGTAGCACGGTCATGCCGGGGGTCAGCGTGGACAGGTCAATGAGCGGGGACACGGGAATACGCATCATACGGCCGCTCACCTGAACATCCAGGTACGTATCAATCTCCGCCGGGGTCTTATCGTCAGCGACCTGCTCGTAGGTCATGGTCTGACCCTCATGCACCGCCAGCACAATCGCCGAATTCAGCGGCGGCATAACGTTCTGCGACAGGGACGCGCGCAGACGCTCCACCTGGTAGCGCATGCTGGTGATCGCCTCAACGAGCTTGCGGTTCTTCTCCCCCGCACCACGAATCTGTCGGCTCATATTGTCGCGGGTTGCCTCCGCCGCGGAGAGTCGGCGCAGCACGGCGTCATACTCCTGCGCGCTGACGGGCTGACTGCCGGGCAGGGAGGTCGACCCGAAAGCAGCCGAGTAGTGCGGTGCCGCGCTGGCTGCACTGTGGGCGGTGCCGTATTGGGGGGTTCCTGCCTGATCTGCAGATTCGTGGGTGGACACGGTAGCTCCTTTAGCTGTTCGTCCTGATCGGCGGCTACTCGGTGCGGGGGTGGGGGTGGGCACAGTGAGTAGCCTGGTGAGTGCACTGCGGGGGCTCCAGGCAACGCCCGTGCCCCCGCAGGTCAAAGGTGGTTCAAATTATTCGGCGGATTCAGTCGCCGCAGAGTCAGTTTCAGCGGCTGCGCCGTTCTGTTCGAGCGCAATCTCGTTTGCGCGTGCGGCGTGAGCGGCAAGGTTCTTCGCATCGCGGGCTGCGCGGCGAATCTTCTTATCGGTCACCTCACGCTCACCCACGTTCATGGGAATCCACGCGTTCATATCCTCTTCAGAGAAGTCAGTCTTGGACGCGCGACGCTTCGGCGCCAGACGCACCGCACCGTCAGCGAGGCGACGAGCCACGACCAGGAACGCGGTGTGCGCAACCATGCGGTGGTCGGGGCGGACCGCCAGGCCCTCCACGTGCCAGCCACGCACAATGGTTTCGTCGCATTCGGGTTCGGTGAAGCGGCCGTCCAGGCGCATGCCCTCAACCAGGCGGGACATCTGGGTCACGGTCGCAACGTAGCAGATGAGCACGCCGCCGGGTGCGAGCGCCTCCGCAACAGCGTCCAGGCATTCCCAGGGTGCGAGCATGTCGAGTACGACGCGGTCGACGCTGCCGGGCTCCTCAACCTGCGGCAGGGTGTCCTGCAGGTCGCCGATGCTCAGCTTCCACGCCGGGTGGGGGCCACCGAACATGGTTTCAATGTTGCCGCGGGCGACGTCTGCGAACTCTTCACGACGTTCGAAGGAGTGCACGCAACCGTAGTCGCCGACTGCACGCAGCAGCGCGATGGACAGTGCACCGGAGCCGACGCCGGCCTCGACGACGCGTGCGCCGGGGAAGATGTCTGCCTTGACGATAATCTGGGCGGCGTCCTTGGGGTAGACGACGGCTGCGCCGCGCGGCATGGAGAGCACGAAGTCCTTGTAGAGGGGGCGCAGCGCCTGGTAGAGGATGCCGTGAGTGTTGGGGATGACGGTGCCTTCGGGTGCGCCGATGAGGTCGTCGTGCTTGAGGAAGCCCTTGTGGGAGTGGTATTCGCCGCCTTCGGCGAGGGTGATGGTGGTGATGCGGCCGCGTTCGTCAGTGATTTGGACGCGCTCGCCGGGGCGGAAGGGGCCGCGGCGGTTGATTGCGCCGGTGGGGGTGGGGGTGCCGCTGCTCACGGGGTGGTTCTCCTCGGGTTTGGGTCAGTCTGTGCTGTTCGCGCTTTGCGGCGAACTCTGGTACGGAAAAAGTCCTTTTCTATTTTAGCGGAGTCTGCAAATCGGCTGTGGCGTGTTACCCCGCAAGTGAGATAGCGCGGTCAGCCGGTGATGCAGTCTAAAGGAGGCGCTTCACATGGAGGCGCAGAAAAGCGCAGGGCGGCAGCCACGGCTTTCACACCGTAGCGCCACTCCTGCGCTTCAACGTTTCGTAGGGTGTTATCCCTAGAGGACCACGCCCAGGCGTGCCGCCAGGATGTCACGCACCAGCGCGCCACCGCCAACGGTGGTGTCCGTCAGAGCCTTCACAGCCCACGCATCCACAGCCGCCAGTGCCGCCGGAGCGTTCAGATCCTCGCCCAGCGCCTCACGCACAGCGGCCAGCAGCTCAACGGCCGCCTCATCGCTCGCACCCTCACGGCTCTCAGCCACCGACACCGCATGACGGTAAGTGTCCAGGCGAGCCTTCGCGTGCTCCAGCAGCTCATCAGTCCAGAACCAATCCGAACGGTAATGCTGACCCATAATCGCCAGACGCACCGCGTTCGCATCCTCACCGGCTGCGCGCAGACGCGAAACCAGCACCAGGTTGCCGCGGGACTTGCTCATCTTGTGGCCATCCAAACCGACCATACCGGTGTGCGCGTAATGCTTAGCGTGCGGGCGCGCAGACACAGCCCACGAATGGCCCGCACCCAGGTCGTGGTGCGGGAAGGTCAGGTCGTTACCGCCAGCCTGAACGGTCAGCGAACCATCCACAAAGCGGCGGGCAATCATGGTGCACTCAATGTGCCAGCCCGGGCGGCCCGCGCCCAGCTCGCCGGCATCCCAGCTCGGCTCGCCCTCACGCTTAACACGCCACAGCAGCGGATCCAACGCGTCACGCTTACCGGCACGGTTCGGGTCACCGCCGCGCTCAGCAAAAATCTCCAGCATCTCATCACGGCTCAGGTGGCAAACCTCGCCCGGCGCCCACGAGTAGCCCTCAGCGTTAGCGGGCAGCTCACGCACAGCCTTCAAATCCAGGTACACGTCACCGTCAGGATGCACCACACCCTGCTCGTCCGTGAAACCGGGCACGCGGTACGCCAGGCCGCGGCGGAACAGGTCCTCAATCAGCGGGAACATCCACTCAATGGACTCCACCACACCCACATAGTGCGCAGGCGGAATCACGTTCAGCGCCTTCATATCGGTGCGGAACAGCTCCGTCTGATCCTCAGCCAGCTCACGCCAATCCACGTTCGTGGCGGTCGCACGCTCAAGCAGCGGGTCGTCCACGTCGGTCACGTTCTGCACGTACGTCACGGGCACGCCCGCATCCAGCCAGGCACGGTGCAGCAGGTCAAAAGCAACATAGGTGGAGGCGTGACCCATATGCGTTGCGTCGTACGGGGTGATACCGCAAACGTACAGGCTCGCTGCCTTATCCTCCTGAACCTGAACAATCTCACCAGCTGCAGTATCAAAAATGCGCGGCAGCGCAGCCTGACCGGGCAGAGTCACAGAGGCGGGGGCATCCCAAGCTCGCATGGGTTTCCTTTCTGTAAAAACGCCCACACCCGGTGGACGCGCCACACCCGCCGCCCAACCTCAGAGCATGCGGGTGCCAAAAAATCTACTCTAATAAGAATACCCGCCCGTGAGAAACTCACGGACGGGTATGTCATATCACGCTGAGGGCTAAAGCCTTAGAACGCCGAAGAAGTAGCGTTCAGAACGCCAGTGCCCAGACCAACGAAAATCAGGATACCGAGCGCAATGCGGTACCAAATGAAAACGCCGTAGGACTTCGAAGACACGTACTTCAAGAACCAGCCAATCATCAGGTAACCCACCACGAACGCGACCAAAGTCGCCACGATAGTCGACGGGATACCGTAGTAGCCGGTCGCCTCAGCACCAGTGAACACCTTGAACGTCTTGTACAGACCAGACATGAACACTGCCGGCAGAGCCAGAAGGAACGAGTAACGAGCCGCAGCCTCACGGGTGTAACCCATGAACAGACCCGCAGTAATCGTACCGCCCGAACGGGAAACACCCGGGATCAGTGCCAGCGCCTGCGCGAAACCGTACAGAATACCGTGACGGAAAGTCAGGTCCTTCAGCTCACGCTGCTCACGACCGAAACGGTCCGCAAGGCCCAGGAACACCGCAAAGACAATCAGCATGGTCGCCACAACCCACAGGCTACGGAACTGGGTGTCAATGTAGTCTTCCAGCAGCAGGCCCAGAATACCGATGGGCAGGGAGCCGAGAATAATCAGCCAACCCATGCGGGCATCCGGGTCGTTGCGCGGTACGCGGCCGGTCAAGGATCCGAACCAGGACTTCAGGATGCGAACAAGATCGCGCCAGAAGAAAATCAGAACCGCAGTCTCAGTACCCAGCTGGGTGATTGCGGTAAACGCGGCGCCCGGGTCAGCTCTCTCCGGCAGGATCTGACCAACAATGTTCAGATGCGCCGATGATGAAATCGGCAGAAATTCGGTAAGGCCCTGAACGAAGCCCAAAATAATTGCTTGAATCCATTCCACGCATTCAAGGATACAGGAGGCGCACCCACCCGGGGCGGTTCGCCGAAGGTGATATGGAACCTCCGCAAACCGCCCCGTCCACACTGTGAAACACTCAGGGCGCCGGTTCCGGCGGTACACTGCGGTGCATCCGGGGCTTATTCACGGCTCAAGGACACCGCGCCAACGCCTCAACTGCGTATCAAATGTGGGTTACAGGTGTGCTCTCCGGCGCAAGCGTACTAGCCGCACGACCAATCAAAAACACCGGTCTCAAAATCAAAGACCGCGCTACCGCACCCAAAATTCAGCACATCAAACTCATCGAACTCAATATAACTAGCCGTCATACCCTCCGGCAGGCTCTGCGCATAAAAATGAGTGCCGCCCAGATGAGTACCCACCGCAATCAGCGGCTTAGCCCACTCAAACCACGCCGAATCATCCGCATCCCAATCGAAAGGACTCAGATAACCAGTCTGCGGGTCAACATTCTCAAACACATCACTGGGGACTTTACCGGCATTCGGGTCATCCGTCGGAACCCACCCCACCAGAGCAGGCTTACGAGCCAGCGGCTGCTGCTGATCCGCCAACGCCCAGGCGCTGAAGCTCTCCTCCTCACCGCGATGCTCACCGGGTCGGCGCACATCCTCAGGTGGCTGTGTACGGGACGAGAACTCCTCCTCATTCAGGTACAGCACCGCAAACTCGGCATCCAAAATATCGCGCAACAACAACTGATACGGATGCACCCGAGCCTGCGCATACTGCACCTCAAACGGGTCATCACTTGCAGCATTCGTAGCTTTTCATGAGAGTTCCTCTCCGCAGATTATTCGCCCCACAGCCCACCAACGCACACAATGCCTGCGCACATTAAACGCGTGAGGGCGGGATACATACTCCCAGTATGCATCCCGCCCCCTGCTTCATGCACGGTTAACGGTCACCCGCAGACCCCGCACAAAGCATAAACGGTCATCGCCTACGCCTGGCGCTCATCACGCAGCGCACGGTTCACAGCCGAAATCATCGCCTTCAACGCCGCACGAGTCGTCGAGCTGTCCACGCCAATACCCCACAGCACGCGAGAACCAACAGCAGCCTCAACGTAGCAAGCCGCGTTAGCAGTCGACGAAGACGACATCGTGTGCTCCGAATAATCCATCACGCGAATATCCACGCCCTCGCCCGAAAGGATGTTCTGCAGAGCATCCACCGGACCGGTACCCGAAGCAGTACGAGTGTACGTGTGACCATCAATGTTCAGACCAACACGCAGAGTAGTCGCACCAGTATCAGCCGAATCAATATTAATCGACTCAATACGATACTTACCCCAACGCTTCTCAGGATCCGTAGCGGGCAGGTACTCATCCGCGAAGATGTTCCACAGCTTCTGGCTGGTCATCTCGCCGCCCTCAGCGTCAGTACGAGCCTGAACAATCTTCGAGAACTCAACCTGCGCACGACGCGGCAGATCCAGACCGTGATCCTGCTTCAGCAGGTACGCCATACCGCCCTTACCGGACTGCGAGTTCACACGAATAATCGCCTCGTAGGTACGACCCAGATCGCGAGGATCAATCGGCAGGTACGGAACCTCCCAGTAAACCTCATCCACGGTCTTACCCGCCTCAGCAGCAGTACGCTCCAGAGCCTCAAAGCCCTTCTTAATAGCGTCCTGGTGAGAACCAGAGAACGCGGTGAACACCAGATCGCCACCATACGGCGAACGCTCGTGCACCTTCAGCTGGTTGCAGTATTCAACAGTCTTACGGATACCGTCAATATCAGAGAAATCAATCTGCGGATCCACACCCTGGGTGTACATGTTCAGGCCCAACGTCACCAGGTCAACGTTACCGGTGCGCTCGCCATTACCGAAGAGGCAACCCTCAATACGGTCAGCACCCGCCAAGTAACCCAGCTCAGCAGCAGCCACGCCGGTACCGCGGTCATTATGCGGGTGCAGCGACAGCACAATGTGCTCGCGGTGGTTCAGGTTGCGGTGCATCCACTCGACAGAGTCGGCGTACACGTTCGGGGTAGCCATCTCAACGGTAGCGGGCAGGTTCACAATCAGCTCGCGGCCGTTCTGACCAATCTCCAGTTCCTCAGCCACAGCGTTCACCACGCGAGCCGCGTACTCAAGCTCGGTGCCGGTGAAAGACTCGGGCGAGTACTCGTAGATGACCTTAGTGTCAGAGATCATCTGCTCTTCGTACTTGCGGCACAGGCGCGCACCCTGCAGGGCGATATCCAGCACGCCCTCCTGATCCTGGTTGAACACCACGCGACGCTGCAGAACGGAGGTCGAGTTGTAGAAGTGCACAATCGCCTGCGGTGCACCCTCAATCGCCTCAAAAGTGCGGGCAATCAGGTGCTCACGCGCCTGCACCAGAACCTGAATGGTCACATCCGAAGGAATATGACCGTCCTCAACGAGAGTGCGCACAAAATCAAAGTCAGTCTGCGATGCCGAAGGGAAACCAACCTCAATTTCCTTGTAACCCATCTTCACCAGCAGCTTGAACATCGCAAGCTTGCGGTCGGTGTCCATGGGATCAATCAGCGCCTGGTTGCCGTCACGCAGATCCACTGCGCACCAGCGCGGAGCCTTCTCAATGACCTTATCCGGCCATGTGCGGTCCGGCAGGTCAACAACAATCTGCTCGTGGAAAGGGCGGTACTTGTGTACCGGCATGGGGCTGGGCTTCTGGTGGTTTTTCATGATGAATTTCCTGTGGGTTGGTCCGTCTCGCTCTACCCCAATTGTGGGGCTCGTACCGTGCCGGGTATCGGTCCCCGGCAGCCGTGGTCAAGGCGGTGCATCAGAAAGGATGCAAAGGTGAGATGCCGCGTCAAAAAGCCGGAACGGTTGCGGCAGATTCTAGCGTGCCCCGTTCCGGCGAATAAGCAGCAGGTTCACTGCCTGGCGGGTAACCCCGCGCATGCTCTCACCGTCAATAGTCATGCCTCCACGCTATCACAGGGGTCGGAGGCGGCGGCAGGGCACCCGGGAAGCCGTCCATCATCTGGAAAGCGTTAACGGCAAAGGGGCGTAGCCACCATTTCTGGCGCTACGCCCCTTCTGTTCGCTATTCACGCATCTGCGCTATGCCCTAGCTACAACCTAGTAGGCGAAAGCAGTCTGGCACTTGTTCTGATCAGCAGTCTGACCGGTCGCGTTACCCGCAATCGCAGCCTCCTGCTTCTCCATCGCCTCACCGGACGGGAAGTCAGTACCGATAGTCACCGACACGCCCTGAACCTCTTCGGTCGCCACCACTCGGGTCACGTTCAGCTTTGCGGCGATTTCCTTCGCCTCCGCCTCGTAACCGGTCGAGTAGAAGACCGTGGTGAAGTTCGTCGGGCTAGCGGAGGTACCCGGAGTAACATTCGTGTAGCCCAGGCCCTCAACCACCGAAGCGATCGTAGCCGAGCGGCCATCCAGACCGGTCGCGTTGTACACGTTCACCGGAACCGTACGATCGAGCTGAACCGGAGCGGCAGAAGTAGCCGGCGCCTCCGGAGCCTTCTCTTCCTTCAGCGACTTATCATCACGCAGACGCTGGAACACATTCGCAGCATCCGCAGAAACCTGCAGACGGTTCTCATCCTGGCTCCACGGCTCAGTCGGCACCGTCGCAAACACAACGTTCGACAGGTCCACGCCACCAAGAGCCGCACCAACACCCACCAGAGTGCTGATATTACCCAGGTTCTTATCCACCGTCACGTTCTGAGTAATCGCCTCAGCAATGTTAATCAGACGGCCCGGATTCGACAAAGTACCCTCGCTCTTCACCTTACGCAGCAGCGAAGACAAGAAGCCCTGCTGAGCCTGAATACGACCAATATCGGAACCATCCGAGAAGCCGTGGCGGCTACGCAAGAACGCAAGAGCCTGCTCACCCTCAACCGAAGAAGTACCGGCAGGAAGCTTCAGGCCACTGTACTCGTCATCAATCGGAGCGTCCACACACACCTGAACGCCGCCAACAACCTTCGACAGCTCCTTCACAGCGTTAAAGTCCACCAACATAAAGTGGTCAATATTCACACCGGTCAGCTTACTAATGGTCGCCACAGTACAACCAGGACCACCGCGAGACAGAGACTCGTTAATCTGAACGTTCTCCTCAGCCGGGTACACGGTGCCGCTCTCAGGATCAGTACACTGCGGAACGTCAACCATCAAGTCACGCGGGAACGACAGCACGTTCACGTTCTTACGGTCCTTGCTGATCTGCAGAAGCATCATCACATCCGCGCGAGCCTCAGAATTGCGGTCTTCCTCATCACCGTACGCGCCGTTATTACCCTTACGGGTATCGGAGCCAATCACGAGAATGTCCAAGGCGCCGTTTTCCAGGCCGTCCTTGTAATTGCTGATGTTCAGCTCCTGAGTATGCAGATTATTGCGCATACGCAGAGCCACCACGCCACCAAAGCCAACAACAATGACGAGCATGCAAGCAGTAAGCAGAGCAATCCACTTATTGCGGTTTGAAGTCATCACCGTCGTGCGCATATGACGACCGGTACTTCGTAAACGAGGTGCCTGAGGCATACCTTTTCTCTTTCTGCCGGTGAGCAAGTGCTTTCTCAGAGTAACACTCTTCCCTATGAGCGCCGAATGAGAGTGAAAAGTTTCACCCGGGGGCATGCACAGATTTCCGCAAGCCACCGGGTGAAAACTCAGGATGCGCGACCGCCCCAAGGGTAGCCTCTCGGGGCTGCCTCACAAGGCAGTCTCACGGGGCAGCCCCTCAGGGCGATGCGCTCAGGAAAGCTACTAGAATCCCAAGCGGTTCAACGCACGCGCGTCAGACTGCCATTC
>CAUUAD010000004.1:0-33909 GCA_963542785.1 Rothia mucilaginosa | reverse complement strand
CGCAGAAGCTCTACGACCTGGAGGCGCAGTACCAGAAGCCGCTCGTCGCCAAGAATCAGGCTGCCCTGGAGAATGAGCTCAAGGAATTCAAGCGCCGGGACGAGCAGTTCAAACAGTACGTCCTCGACAACCAGTAACAGCGCATAACAGCCGGTAATAGTCGATATGCCGGAGGGGTGTGTGCCGTGTTCAGCGAACACGGCACACACCCCTCTTACGTTGCACCGGCTATATTGCGTCGGCTACGTTGTACCGGCGGTCTAACCCGCGGTGGTTATGCCTCCACCGTTGCGGTGCGGCGCTCCTTAAGAGCCCAGCCGATGACACCGGCGAGCAGACCGAACGTAATCCAGGAACCGAGCACCAGCCACTGGTCGCTCGTTGCAACCTCCGGGAAGTACGCAATCGAACGCAGCAGAGTCGAGGATGCACCCGGCACCAACATCTGACCGATCTGACCCCACGCACCGGGCAGGAACACACTCGGGATGGTCGCACCCGAAATCGGGTTACCGATGAACATGGTCACCACGGCGCCCAGACCCAGGCCTGCCAACGGCGACGACAGAGCACTCACGCCCACGATGAAGGACGCGGTAGCCAGGTAGGTTGCGCCGAATGCGGCCCACAGGGTTGCGAAGTCACCGGGGATGAGGCCGAACCACACGTTCAGAATCAGGGCGGTCAGCGCACCACCGATGACGGCGTACAGGGTTGCGGTGGCGAAACGGCGCCACGTGCCGTTCACGCGCAGGGCTGAGAAAGAACCGCCCAAAATACCGCCAATGACCAGCGGGAACGCGGAGATAGCAATACCGGAGCCGGAGGAGTCACCCTCGCTCAGAGGCACCACTACGGTGGTCTTCACCTCCATTGCGGATGCCTGCTCGGCCTGCGCCTTCATCTGCTCCAGCTGCGCGGCGGCCTGGGCACCCTGCTCACCGCCTGCCTGCACTGCCTGGGTGAGGGCTTCAGTCTTAGCGGCGAGTGCCTTCTGCTGAATCTGCGCGTTCAGCTGGGTGGCTACACCGTTGAGCATCTGGGTTGCTGCGGTGTTCGCGGCGGGCGCGGTCAGCACCTCGGGTGCGGCGCCTTCGGTGAAGATGATTGCGCCGTAGGTTTCGCGCTGCTTGATCTGTTGCTCAGCCTCTTCGCGGGAGGATGCCTGCTTCAGCTCGAAGGTCTCGATGCCCTTGTCCTTGAGGGACTGTTCGAACTGGCTGACGGTTACCTCGGGGCCTGCGATGGAGACGGGCAGGTTCTTGGCTTCCATGGTCTTGGTGGGCCAGGTGAAGGCGAGGATAACGACCGCGACAAGTAGGGATGCCAGCAGGGAGGTGCTGATGACCTTGATCCAGGAGGAGCGCTCGGTGCGTGCGGCGCTGGTTTCTGCTGCGCTAATTTCTGCTGCGGTCACCGATTCTGCGGTGACTGCGGTAGTGGTTTCGTTGTTCACGATAATCTCCAAACAAAATGCTTATTTCGTTTATGGATTAGAACTCTACTCCTGGTTTTGGCCACACACAAACAAAATAGCTATTTTGTTTGTAACGTCACAAAAAGAATCAGCATTGTGTTTACGCCTTCCGGACCCTAAACCCCTAGACTGGAACCATGCCCCGACTAACAGACGCCACCAAAGCCGCCCGCCGAGCCCAAATCATCGAAGCTGCCATCGACTGCTTCCTCGAACACGGCTACACCAACACTTCCATGAGCGACATCATCAAAGCCTCCGGGCTGTCCTCCGGATCCATCTACTCGCACTTCTCCGGCAAAGAAGACATCCTCATCAGCGCCATCAACGAGCGCCTCAACAACGTCAAGGAGCTCTACGCCGCCCTCCCCGAAGGCGCCGGCCCCCAGGACATCCTCGAAACCATCTACACCAACCAGCTGGTCAACGAGAACTTCTCCGCCATGCTGCGCATCCGCCTCGAATCGCTCCACGCACCCGAAGTCGCCAGGGCAACCACGGACATCATTCCCCTACTGCAGGGCATCATTACCCAGACCCTCACCCCCTGGGCGGTCGAACAGCTGAGCGTTCTGCACGAAATCAACCCCGACCCGGCGCAGCGCACCCCCGAACAGGAGGCGCTCATCACCGACTACGCCCGCGACACCGCGGACGCCTTCATGATGGTCTTCCAGGGGTACATGCTCCGCTCGTTCTTCGGCACCTCCAAGGAAAAGGAAAACCTCTACCGCGTCGCTTTGGCGCTCCTTCCTGAGTAGTTGACCACCCGATAACCCCTAAAAATCATCCTTATAAGGTTGTCTTTTAGGTTTATAGGCGATTTTGGGCACTATAGTGCCCTCACAGTCTGCAGGCGTAGAATCGAGGAACTATGACTGAATCCTGCACCCCCGCCACCCCCGAGCCGCGCGCCACCAACCCCGCCGAGCTGAACAACCTGCGTGCCGCGCACGCCGATGAGCTCTCCTCGCGCACCCGCGCCACCAAGATCCCCGAAGACTCTTGCTCCCTCTACGACGATGAGGCTCTCGGCGGCACCGCCGGACGCGCCACCGCCTGGCTGGCGCTCGAACACGTGGGTCAGTGGGGCCGCGACGTGCTGGACGGCTCCGCCCTGGGCGAGGAGCTGTCGGCAGCGCTGGGCGAGGCAGTCTCGCGGGCTGGTCTGAAGTTCCTGCTGATCCGCCAGCCGGGCAGGGAAGGGCGCGTGCTGCACGGCGCACCGGATGCATCCGGCGCACCGACCCACCGGGTGCTCTACGCGCTCTGCACTCCGGGTGAGGAGAAGCTCTACTCGTTCAGCGTGAGCGCCCCCGAGCAGCTCCGCGAACTGCCCCTGGACAACCCGCAGGAGTTGATTCAGGTGACCGGCGCGGAGCTCATGGACTCCCCCGCTATTCTCGTGTGCACCCACTCTAAGCGTGACCGTTGCTGTGCCCTGCGTGGTCGCCCCATTGCGGCGCACCTGGCGGATATCCTGCCGGGTAATGCGGTCTGGGAGTGCTCGCATACGGGCGGTCACCGTTTTGCCCCGGTCGGCATTATGCTGCCCACCGGCTACACCTACGGTCGCCTCTCGGAGCCTTCGGCGCTGGCGGCGTACCTATCGCTGGCGGGTCGTTCCATTCCATCACTGCACGGTCTGCGAGGCCGCAGCACGGATACTCCGGTGGAGCAGGCGGCGGAGGTTGCCGTACGCCTCGAATTGGAGAAAAAGGGTGAAGAAGTAACCTCTGGAGGTTTGGTTTCACGTGAAACATCGGTAGCGGAGGCACTGAGTACACTCCTCGAGGCGGGCATTGAGCCACCGGTAGATACCACCGAACACCCCATCATGGAGGCGGCACTCACCTCCCACACCGACGGACGCACCTGGGTCGACTTCTTCGAGCGGGTCACCCTTGAGCCGCGCCCCAACTCGTGCGGCAAGGGTCCCGCAGATGCTTTCAGCCGCGAGCTGCTCGCGCTACACCAGCTCTAAGCCCTGCACCAGATATAAACCCTGTGCCAGCTATAATCCCTGCCCCAGCTCTAGGCAGAGCCAGTTCTAGCACCCGCGCATGATGTAGACAGCGTAAAGCCCCAGCGGGCACCCTTCTCGGGTACCCGCCGGGGCTTCGCTGTATTCAGGGTTCGCCGTACCCGGCAAACAGGCCTATCCGGCGAACGGGTTCGGTGCGCCGATATACTGCAGCTCGGTGTACTCCTCCAGTCCCTCGGGGCCGCCCTCGCGACCCATACCGGACTGCTTCACGCCACCGAAGGGTGCCGCCGCGTTCGAAATGACACCGGAGTTGTAACCGATCAGACCAAACTCCAGACCAGCCGCCATGCGCGTAAAGCGCGGATGGTTGCTCGTGTACACGTACGCCGCCAGGCCGTACTCGGTGTCATTGGCGAGCTTCAGGGCGGTGCGTTCACCCTCCTCACCGTAGCCGCCGAACGTGGCAATCGGGGCGACGGGGCCGAAGATTTCTTCACGCCACACGCGCATCGAATCGGTCACGCCGGTCAGCACGGTGGGGGTCACGAAGTTGCCCTTGTTCAGGTTCTTGGGCATGCCGCCGGTATCGCTC
The DNA here is from genome assembly GCA_963542785.1 of Rothia mucilaginosa. Lineage (GTDB taxonomy): Bacteria > Actinomycetota > Actinomycetes > Actinomycetales > Micrococcaceae > Rothia > Rothia mucilaginosa_G. The sequence continues at coordinate 29,853 of CAUUAD010000004.1, read as the reverse complement.
GGAACGTTCTCCTCAAGCTCGGGAATGTACCCGCCGCAGGCGAGGAGCGCGCCCTTGCCCAGGGCGTCTTCGACCATAAAAAGCATGGATTCAACCGCTGAAGGTTGAATTAGCGGTCCACAGTCGGTTCCGTCGGCTGTTCCGTCACCCACGACGGTCGCCTCCATGCGCTCCACGAAGGCACGGGTGAACTCTTCGGCAATGTCCTCGTGCACGATGAATCGGTTGGCGGCGGTGCACGCCTCGCCCATGTTCCTCATCTTCGCCGCGTAGGCGCCCTCCACGGCGGCGGGGATGTCCGCGTCCTCAAAGACAATGAACGGGGCGTTACCGCCCAGCTCCATGGAGGTGCGCAGAACGTTCTGCGAGGCCTGCGCGAGCAGGGTGCGGCCCACGGCGGTGGAGCCGGTGAACGAGACCTTCCGCAGGCGCTCATCAGCCATCAGCGCGGAGACAACCTCACCGGTACGGGAGGTGGTCACCACGTTCAGCACGCCGTCCGGCAGGCCCGCCTCACGCATCAGGGAGGCGAAGTACAGGGAGCTGAGCGGAGTCAGGGAGGCGGGCTTGAGCACCGCGGTACAGCCCGCCGCGAGCGCCGGGGCGACCTTGCGCGCCGCCATGGCGAGCGGGAAGTTCCAGGGGGTAATCAGCAGGCAGGGGCCGACGGGGCGGCGCACGGTGGTGATCTGTAGCCCGGATTCGGGGGCGGTGGCGGTGCGGCCGAAGTTGCGGGCGGCTTCTTCGGCGTACCAGCGCAGGTAGTTTGCCGCGTAGGCGACTTCGCCGCGGGACTGGTCAAGGGGCTTGCCCATTTCGAGGGTCATGAGCCGGGCAATGACTTCGGTGCGCTGCGTCATGAGCGTGTAGGCGCGGTTGAGGATGTCGGCGCGTTCGCGGACGCTGGTTGCCGCCCATGAGGTGCGGGCGTCGCAGGCGGCGTCGAGTGCTTCGATGCCCTGTTCGACGCTGGCGTCGGCGACGTGCGCGAGGATTTGGCCGCAGGAGGGGTTGTGTACGGGGAAGGAGCCGTTGTCGCCGGTGACCCAGGTGCCGCCGATGAGCAGGTCGGTGGGCACGTAGAAGAAGGGGTAGGAGGGCCGTTCGTAGGGGTCGATGGGTTCACGCTGCGGCATGTTGATGCTTTGCATGTGCGGTTCGGTGCGGCCTCGCAACTGGGCGGATTTCGCAGCGGTCTTTGCGGTGGGCTTTTCGGAAGTAGTGCTTTCGGCGGCGGAGCTTTCGGGTGAGGTGGTCATGGCGTGCCTTTCGGGTTGGGGCGGCCGGTGCGGTCGACTCTGACGCTTTTAATTCTAGTCCTGCACGCTCCCCTACCCCTCGAACCTGCCCCACACCCCATCTATACGTCCCACGCACCCACACCCCCTCGCTCGCCCTCTCCCCACCCAAAAGACCGCGGGCACGCCGAAGGGGGCCGCATCCGCTGTGGATACGACCCCCCTTCAGGTGGATTCTTCGGGTGGATTCTCGCTCAGCGCGCGAGAATCCTAGCTGGGGATTATGGAAGGCATTGCCCGGAAGGGATGCTCGGTGTTGCATCCGCTCTGCCCGATACCCGCACCTTCACCACTTAGCGGGCGGTGAGGCGGGCACCCAGGTGGACTAGGCCCACCTGTTCTCTCAAATCCAGGACTGACGTGCTTCGATTCGGGTCAGCTCCAGAGGACCGCCATCGTTGGTGCCGTGGAAGCGGCCGAAGTGTACGTACGGGCCGCGGTAGGCGCTGTGGTTGATGGGGCTGGAGTACTGGCCGTTGACCGTGTAGTAGAAGCTGTTCTTGTTCAGCACGATCTTGCAGTTCAGTGCCTGGCCGGTGGTGACCTTCTGGCGTAGCTTCATGGTGTGCAGCACGCGCGGGCTTGCCTGGTTGGGTTCGAAGCAGAGAATCTGCGCTACGGAGCCGCCGCGGTAGTTGGGGCGGATGGCGAGCACGTAGGTGCCGTCTTCCTGCTTTGCAGCGAACTTCTTGCCGATGCCGAAGGCGCCGTCGTGTTCGCGACCGAACGCAATGTAGCCGTAGTGACCATCCTGCTTCGGCACTGCACTGGTCCACTTCATGGAGAAGTCGAGAGTGTACTTGTCGCGAGTGGTGTAGTTCGCCAGGGGGCCGAGCAGCACGGATTCGTCGTAGCGCTGGTTGTGCACGATGGCTGCGCCGGTCAGGTCGGGCATGTCCGCTGCGACGGAGGGGTCGGCGGGCAGCATGCCGTGGGGACGCTGGCCGGTCTTAATCTTCACGCTGGCGTCGAAGGGGTCACCGATTACCCAGTAGGGGTCGGGGCACATGAAGCCCTTAACGCCCAGTGCCTTGTACTTTTCGTAGGCGGAGCGGCGGTGGATTTCCCAGACAATGACTGCCTTGCCGAGGCCGGTGAGGGCGCGTACGTTCTCCTCGCTCATGGAGCCCTGGGAAGCGCCGGTCGGCTTCTCGTAGTAGGGTACGCCGATGGCGTCCACGTTTTCGTGGCGTGCCATTGCGGAAATCTTGTCGATGGGGTCGCCGCCGTCGAAGTAGCACCAGGTGGCGCAGCCTGCGGAGTTGGCAAGCTTCAGGTAGCGGGAGGTGGGTTTGAAGCCGCCGCTGCCGTCGCGGTACATCTTGATGACGGTGCGGCGCTGCAGGCCGCGTTCGGTGATGAACTTGACGAGGCCTGCCTGTGCGGGGCCGTCCTTCGCTTCGAGGAACAGTACGACCTTCTTGCCGCCGACGGAGGCGTATTCACCGCCTGCGGGTACGGCGTCAACGGCTGCGATGGCTTCTTCGAGGGTGGGGATGTCGTACAGGCCGGTCTTCTCGCCCAAGTTTTGGCGCATGTCGACCTTGTGCTGGCGCAGTTCGGCGAGGGTGTGGCCGCGAACGTCCATGGACGCACCGGTGGTGCGCTTGATGTTGGTGTCGTGCATGCAGACGAACTGGCCGTCGCTGGTGGTGCGTACGGAAATTTCGACGGCGAGGGCGCCGCGGCGTACAGCTTCTGCGTAAGCGTAGGCGGTATGCTCGGGGCTGATGTTGCCGGCACCGCGGTGGGCGATGAAGAATTCATCGGTCTTGTAGAGCAGCTGATGGGCAGGGGAGCCGCTGTGTACTGCCGCGAGCTGTGCGCGGGTGTTGGCTGCGGCGTGGGCTTCGCCTGCCTGGAGCATGAGCGCGGCGGGTGCCAGTGCGGAGGCACCGATGAAGCCGCGGCGGCTCAGATTCTTAGAGATCTTCGGGAATGCAGTCACCGTAGTGGTCCTTTTTTCGTTTATGAGTTGAGCGTAATGTGTGTGGTTGGTCATTGAAGTTTTGGTTTATAGCTGAGGGTCCGGATTCTCTCAACTCAAACTGCAACTCTAAGTAGAATAACGATTTTTTATCGGTTCTTCACGGCGTTCACAGAAATATAGGGTATTATTTGCGCCTCATTCTTGCCCGCGGTGTAATGCGGGTGAATGTGTTCCTCCTTTTCTGCCGCTTTTATGGCGGCTGTTCATGCGGCGTTAAAAATTTCTCGTGTAACGAAAAAGGCCGCGCCTACAGCCCGATTGAGCCTACAGGACGCGACCTTTTGCGTTGAAACATTTTTTCGCGGGTTTTCACCGCTGTTGAAGCTGAGCTATTTTCGCTGGTTCAGCTTACTTCTTGGATGCCTGAGCGACGCGGTCACCGGCTGCGACGGGGCGGCGTGCCTCAGAGTCCTTGGAGATGTTGAACTTTGCGGTGTTGGTGATCATCACCATGGTTTCCTTGGAGGGGATGCGGCCCTCGATAGCTGCCCAGTCCACCTCGATGATGGGTGCGCCTGCCTCAACCTTGTCGCCTACGTTAGCGATCTTGGTGAAGCCTTCGCCGCCGAGCTCAACGGTGTCGATACCGATGTGGACCAGTACCTCGCCGCCGTTTTCGGTGCGGAGCATGAATGCGTGCAGGGTGTCCTGAATCAGTGCGATGGTGCCTGCAACGGGTGCGACGATGGTGCCTGCGGTGGGGTTCACTGCGTAGCCGTCGCCCATAACGCCCTGAGAGAAAACGGGGTCGGAGACTTCGCTCAGCGGCAGGTACTCGCCGGTAACAGGTGCGACGTAGACGTCTGCGGACGATGCTTCCTGTGCGGCAGCTTCCTTCTTCTTCTTGCCGAAACCGAACATATATGCTCCTTTTGGTCGTGTGGCGCTATGAATAGCGTGTATTTGTAGCGCTGATGCGTCCGCGTCGGATGCGGGCGTCGTTGCCTTCTTGGTTTCACACCGGGCGGCGCCTGCCTGAATTGCAGGGTTCGCACACTCCGGTGCATATGCACTCAGAATACAACACCTAAACCCGTAGCTCACGAGCTGAGGGTCATTCGACTCGAATTCTGCAAATATTCCGCAAATCTGGAACTTCAACTCACACTTCTGCACTCTTGAGGTCGCGAGTACACTTAGTGAAGGAGCGGCACCCCTCCCCCGAGCCGGTGCCCATAAGAGAGAAAAGGCTGAAACTGATGACTGAAGCGGCTGAGACCGTTCTTGAAGTATTTATTCCGGGTCCCGGCGAGAACCCGGAGGATCCGCAGGATATGGAGCGCTCCGAGTTCCTGGGTGCCGCGCAGGAGGCGCTGGATTCGGGCGTGGACATTGAGGTGTACTCCACCGACTCCTACCCTTCCGCATTTGAAGAGTGCGCACCCGTGGCGGAGCAGATTGAGATGAACGGCCGCGAGGTTCTGCCGCTCATGCTCGTCAACGGTGAGGTGAAGGTGTCCTTCTCCTACCCGACTGCCGAGCAGATTAAGCGATTCTCCCGCGCACACCTGGTCGCCCAGCCGAAGGCGAACGCGGCAGCGGCTGCGTGCGGCCCCTCCGGTTCCCCGGCGGCGTCGATGATCCCGAACCTGAGCGGCGAACCCGCCGGTTTCGCGGCAACCCTGGCGGGTAAGGCACCCCAGCCGGTTGGCGGCCCCGAGATTGGTAACCGCGTGAACCTCATGGGTGGCGACACCGGCGACGGTATCCCCACCTCCGGTTCGGTGGCTGTGAAGTCCGGCGGCTGCGGATGCGGTGGTTGCGGCTGCGGCGGCAAGTAAACCCACCCCTGCCGGCAACGAGCGCCCGACTCACCCGGTTCTAAACTGCGCACCCAAAGAACTGCATAAACAAAGAGCGGTGCCCGCCTCCTCATGATGAGGAAGCGGGCACCGCTTTCGCTTAACGAAGCTTAGGTTCACACCCGGCAGCACCTACGGGAGCTGCGGCGGGCGAACAGCACCTTACTTGATGGAGGTACCGACGGAACCGAGCTGCTGGCAAGCCTCGACCACGCGTGCGGCCATGCCTGCCTCTGCAGCTGCACCCCAAACGCGGGGGTCGTAGGTCTTCTTGTTGCCGACCTCGCCGTCAACCTTCAGCACACCGTCGTAGTTGCTGAACATGTGGCCAGCAACGGGGCGGGTGAATGCGTACTGGGTGTCGGTGTCGATGTTCATCTTGATAACACCGTAGGACACTGCGTCTGCAATCTCCTGCTCGGTGGAGCCGGAGCCACCGTGGAAGACCAGGTAGAAGGGCTTGTCGCCCTTGCCGTACTTAGCGCCGACCTCGGTCTGGATTTCCTTGAGCAGCTCGGGGCGCAGGTGAACGTTACCGGGCTTGTACACGCCGTGAACGTTACCGAAGGTCAGAGCAGCCATGTAGGTGCCCTTCTCGCCCAGGCCGATTGCCTCAACGGTCTTGATTGCGTCTGCAACGGTGGTGTACAGGGAGTCGTCGATAGCGCCTTCAACGCCGTCTTCCTCGCCACCAACGGCACCAATCTCAACCTCGAGAACGAGCTTTGCCTTGGAGGTACGCTCGATCAGCTCAGCAGCAATCTTCAGGTTCTCATCCAGGTCGATTGCGGAGCCGTCCCACATGTGGGAGTTGAAGATGGGGTCTTCACCGCGAGCAACAGCCTTCTCGGACTCTGCCAGCAGGGGCAGGACGAAGCCTTCCAGCTTGTCCTTGGGGCAGTGGTCGGTGTGCAATGCAATGTTCACGTCGTACTGCTTAGCAACTTCGCGTGCGTATGCTGCGAAGGCCAGGGAGCCAACTACCATGTCCTTCTTGGAAGCGCCGGACCAGTATGCTGCACCACCGGTGGATGCCTGGATGATGCCGTCCGAGCCAGCCTCTGCGAAGCCGCGGATTGCAGCGTTCAGGGTCTGGGAGGAGGTCACGTTCACTGCGGGGTACGCGAAGCCCTTTTCCTTCGCGGTCTGCAGCATTTCTGCGTAAACTTCGGGGGTTGCAATAGCCATATGCTGACTCCTTGGATAGATGCGACCGGTTACCGAGGTTGGGCCGGTTCACCATATTTTGTTGGCGCGCGAGACGCCTCCTACTCGCACTATTTTACCAAGATACGACTTATTTATCGTTAATTTTTTGTGGGTTTTTTTGGGTTTACTGCAGCGAAATTTCCGCGAAATACCGCGGTAAAGTAGAGGTGTTAATGACTTGATGTCTTCTGTGCGTGCAGGCCAGCGTACACATCACCCGGACGCGACGAAAGGAACCTCCCATGAGCAAGGCGAGCGCTAAAAATAATCCAAAACAGCTCGACGCGAAACGTGAGAAGCGTGCCCGCCAGGCGCAGCGTCGTGCTGAGCGTGAGCATCCGAATGCGGCGGCTATTGCCCCGGTGCGCGCCCAGTTGGATGAGGTTCTGGAACGTAAGAGTCGTCATGTTTTGGGGCATGGCGATATGGCGAAATCCCTTGAGTTAATAGAGAAAATGCGTGCCGAAGGCGTAAGTGACCACGAGATTGATGTGGCGCTTGCGGAGGCGAAGCTCCCCTCGGTCGTGCAGGTGGGTCGTAAGTCGTTGATGCGTTGGCCGAGCTGGTGGTGGCTGAATCGGCGTGAGCGCGCACTGCGGGCGAAGATTGATCGCCTGATGGAGGGCTAGAGTCCCGTTCTGAATAGGTTGTGAGAGCACCCCGTTGTGGGTGCTCTTGTGCTGTGCGCTGGTGGGGTAATTGATTTTTTGTACTCAGGGTTCAATTAATCTATTTCACAAAACAATGAAAACCACACAATACAACATGAACCAAATATATTCATAAGATATGCGTTATATTTATATAAATTGTTACGTGATGCGGGTTATATTTACCTAAATTACCGTGCTATAGTCATTACAACCCGCAGACGTGTTTCCAACCACATTTCGTGTAGCACGTGCTTCAGATGTAACTATCCAAGGAGGTATAGCATGAGCACCTCACCAAACAAGAATCCGCAGACTTCTGCAGCAGATTCGCACGTCAAGCCCCCCACAGACGACCCGTTCGCACACGAACAGGAAGGCTTCCACAAGGGGCTTGGCGCACGTCAGCTCCAGATGATTGCCATCGGTTCCGCTATTGGTACCGGCCTGTTCCTGGGCACCGGTAGCCGCCTGCAGGACGCAGGCCCCATGCTCGCCGTCATCTACGCCGTCATCGGCTTCTTCGGCTACCTGATCCTTCGAGCCCTCGGCGAGCTGATTCTTCACCGCCCTTCCTCGGGCTCCTTCGTCTCCTACACCCGCGAATTCTACGGCGAAAAGGCCGCATTCGTATCCGGATGGCTGTACTGGCTGAACTGGGCAATGACCGCCGTTGCAGACGCCACCGCTATCGCTATCTACATCAGCTGGTTCGGTCGATACAACCAGTTCTTCGCAGATATTCCCCAGTGGCTCAGCGCATTCATCGTCGTTGTCATCACTGTGGCCCTGAACCTCATCTCCGTGAAGCTCTTCGGTGAGCTGGAATTCTGGTTCGCACTCATTAAGATTCTTGCCCTGCTGTCCTTCATGGCGGTAGGTATCTGGTACCTGGTCTTCGGTGAACCCATCAACGGCGTCACCCCCGGCCTGAGCCTTATTGCAGCCAATGACGGCTTCTTCCCCAACGGTATTCTTCCCGCTCTTATCGTGGTTCAGGGCGTTGTGTTCGCCTACGCCGGTATTGAGCTGGTCGGCACCACCAGTGGTGAAACCAAGAACGTTGAGAAGGTTATCCCCCGCGCTATCAACACCGTAATCTGGCGTATCGCGATCTTCTACGTTGGTTCCGTGGTTCTGCTCTGCCTGCTCATGCCCTACACCGCATACAAGGATGCAGAGTCGCCGTTCGTGACCTTCTTCGACGCTATCGGCATTGACGGTACCGCACCGATTATGCAGCTGGTCGTTATTACCGCGGCTGCTTCCTCGCTGAACGCTGGCCTGTACTCCACCGGCCGTATCCTCCACTCGATGGGTGTTGCAGGTTCGGCACCGAAGTTCACCACCAAGGTGTCCCGCTCCGGCGTTCCGGTGGCAGGTATTCTGCTGACCGGTGTGATTGGCCTCTTCGGTGTTGTGCTGAACTTCTTCGTTCCCGAGCAGGCGTTCGAGGTCGTGCTGAACATCGCCTCGGTGGGCACCATGGCTAGCTGGGCGGCTATCGCAATGTCGCACCAGAAGTACCTGAAGCTGGTCGGCGAGGGCAAGTACAAGCGCCCCAACTACCGTGCACCCGGCGGTCGTTTCAGCGACTGGGCTGTGATGGTCTTCCTGGCTGTTGTGCTGGTGCTGATGGCTCTGGATTACCCGGTCGGCACCTACACCCTGGCATCGCTGTTGCTGGTTATCCCGCTGCTGATTATCGGCTGGTACACGGTTCGTGACCGCGTCAACGAGATTGCTCGCGTCCGTGAAGGCTACACCGGTTCCGTGCCCGTGATTGCTGCCCGCCCCGTGGTGAAGAAGCTCGTTTCGGAGCCTCGTACCCACATTGACCTGGGTGACCTTGAGGACGAGGACAACCCGAAGGGTAGCTAACCCGACCGGTTGCCTGTAATCCCGGTAATATCCCGGCGAAGGCGAATGAGGGGGTTCTAGACCCTAGCCCTAGACTCTAGGAGATCTAGGCTCTAGGAGCTCTAGACTCTAGAACCCCCCTCCCTGCACGTCTTTTCGTGTTCGTTCCGTATTACATCCGTGTAATACATAAAGCAAAGTACATATCTACAGCATTTCTAATACGGTGTGTCCTGCAATATATTTTGAGATAATAGATATCCGCAGTGACCACCAGATGCACAAAGAAGTTTTGTGCAGATATTCAAAGGAGAAAATCATGACTGAACGTCCTAGCGCACACGCGGTGGAATTTGTTGACGTCGCCTCGATGGCGAAGTGGATTCAGAAGGACGGCGTAGGCAACATCATTGCCGGCATGGTCGACTTCCTCGAAGAAGACTTCAAGAAGTGGCAGAGCTTCGACAAGATTCCGCGCGTCGCCTCCCACACCCCCTTCGGTGTGATTGAGCTGATGCCCACCTCCGACAACATCACCTACTCCTTCAAGTACGTGAACGGCCACCCGTCGAACCCGGCACGCGGCTTCCAGACCGTGACCGCATTCGGTCTGCTCGCTGACGTGGACAACGGCTACCCGGTGTTCCTGGCTGAGATGACCCTGCTGACCGCGCTGCGTACCGCTGGCGTGTCCGCCATGGTTGCTAAGCACCTGGCACGCAAGGATTCGAAGAAGATGGCAATGATTGGTACCGGCTCGCAGTCTGAGTTCCAGGCGCTGGGTATGCGCGCTGTGCTCGGCATTGAGGACCTGTCCGTCTACGACGTTGACCCGCACGCGATGGAGAAGTTCCGCCGTAACCTGGAGCCGCTGGGCTTCCGCATCCACCTGGCTAAGGACGTGGATGAGGCTGTTGAGGGTGCCGACATTATTACCACCTGCACCGCCGATAAGCAGCAGGCGAAGGTTCTGCTGGACCGCCAGGTAAAGCCCGGCGTGCACCTGAACGCTATTGGTGGCGACTGCCCCGGCAAGACTGAGCTGGAAAGCGAAATTCTGGACCGCTCCACTGTGTTTGTTGAGTTCCCGCCGCAGACCCGCATTGAGGGCGAGATTCAGCAGAAGGACCCGGACTTCCCGGTGGTGGAGTTCTGGAAGGTTCTGACCGGTGAGGAGCCGGGCCGCGTGTCGGATGAGCAGATTACCCTGTTCGATTCGGTGGGCTTCGCGATTGCTGACTTCTCGGGTCTGCGTTATGCCCGTGCGGCTACGCAGGACACCGACCTGCAGCAGTTCATTGACCTGGTTGCTAGCCCGGATGATCCGAAGGATCTGTACTCGCTGGTGAACGTTAACGTTCCGGTGGGCTAAAGGGCTTAGCAGCCTGACGCTGAGTGGCCTTGAGCTGGCGAGCCTGTAGGTGCGCTGGCGTAGGCTGCGAGGTTGAGAGTGAATAAAGTGAGGGCCGGGGAGTGGTAACGCTCCCCGGCTCCTTCTTGTGAAATTTTCGTATGCACGGATTTTCTATGGGCAACTTGTGAGCATTCTGCGGCTGGTTCACCCGTTCTGTCCTTCAGCGGGTGTGGCTACTGGTGGGTGGCGATAATTTCGCGCGCCTTCGCTATCTTCGCATCACGTTCAGCCTTCAATTCATTCAGCAGCGCCTGATTCTTCTCAATCAAAGGACCTTGATAGGACGCCTCAATATCGCCCAGGCGCTGAGCCATACCCACCTTCTGGTTACATTCCGCTTCAATCGTTGCGAGGCGAATTTCCTCCGGCTTGGCTTCTTCGTTGCCTTGGGAGGAGGTCATGAGATGTGCGCTTTCTTCGGACGTCCAGTCGCTCTCTCCTTCCCTGGGGGTTAGTCCGCGTTCACGCAGGCAGGTCCACCATTCTGAGCGAATATTTTTCCACTCATCGGTTTGGGAGGCGTAGGTGTATGCCTGTGAGTTTAGCTCTCCTACAAACCGGTATTCTTTTTCGTCCAGTTCGACGTCAGAGAATACGGCTTTCACCTCTTCTTGGCACCGGGTGTTGATGTCGTCTGGTGCTGAATCGTCTGAGCCTCGGGATTCCTTCTGGGAGTACCCGTACTTTTTGGCGTACTCAACGTTCCAGCTGCCGTATAGGCCTCCCGGTTGCGGGGTGTCTATTGAGGGCACAGCGTAGGACTGCCCGTGGTGCGCGTAGCATTCGGACATGAGCGTGTGCCACGCCGTGCTCACCGTACGGAGTGTTAGTTCATCCAAGGCGTACTCGTCCAGTGGAAGGTGTACGTAGTTCTTTGAATAATCAAGAACAGCTTTTCGTGAGGTGTCCCGCTCGGCACTGTTGGAGCAGGACACGCACGCCCCCAGCAGGCAGAATACTGCTACCGCAGAGAGAGCCTTACGCATAGGCTTTTCCTCCTCCATACCTCGTTGTAACGTTCAAACGGAGTTACCCCAATTATCCCAAGAGCTCCTATTTGCTTGTCGCTGATATCTACTGGTGGGTGGCGATAATTTCACGCGCCTTGGCTATCTTCGCGTCACGATCGGCCTTCAAATCATTCAGCAACGCCTGATTCTTCTCAATCAAAGGTCCCTGATAGGACGCCTCAATATCACCCAGACGCTGAGCCAACCTCACCTTCTCACTACATTGAGCTTCAATGGTTGCCAGGCGGATAACCTCCTCCAACACTTTGGGATCATCAGCATTCAGATTGGCCGTTTCTTTGCTCGTCCATTCACCGTCCCCGGTGCGAGGCGTCAACCCTTCCTGACGCTGGCAGTCCCACCAATCTGAGCGGGCTTTCTTCCATTCAGGGTCAGCCTGCGCGCGTTGGTACGCTTCGCCACGGATACGCTCGACGGGGCGGTACTTTTCCTCATCAGCCACATCAAAATAGAGCATATCCAGTTCTTCCCGATGCTCTTCGCGGCAGCTGGCCCTGACGTCTTCAGGGATGCTCTTATAAATCCTTTCCTGCTCATCTCTGACTTGGATGGACGTAAAATGATTCGCCGCATGCTTCACGTTCCAGGAGCCGTACTGGGAGGCGTTGCCAGAAACCAAGCCGTTTTCTAGAATTTCAAAATCGTATCCTTTTTTCGCATAGCACTCTTTAAGAATCAACAAATACGCCCTATATGTTATATCTTCGGCCTGGTCACTCATATCGTATTCGTCGAGGGGAAGAGTAATATAGTTATTTTCAAAATCCAGCTGGGCTTTGAGGCTAGTATCTTTAGGCGCAGCGGCGCAGGAACTTAAAGCTAAAGCAAAGCAGGCGAGTAGGGCAGCAGATTTCTTCATTGTTACCAACTCCTTTCAACCAAGAAAGTCAGGAGGAGCCCACAAACATTGGGCTCCTCCATCACAATTACCAGCGGCAGTTTACCTTGTGAACAGAACTAATACGATCGTCCCAAGTCTCGCCCCAATGGAGACCCGCATGGCTTAGACCCCGAAGATAGTTGAGGTCGGAAGAAGATTCAAAATTTCGACCCCTGTGATTAATGTCTTCGTAATAGTGCCACCGACACCCACCAGAATGCAATGAAGATGCACGGTCACTCATCCAATCCAAATGGGTCGTCCCCTCAGTTTCCATACGGGGCCCAAGGAAATTGGCATCCGAATAGAAAGTAACACCCGCATGTGCCGGAGGTGCTACCGCACCGAAAGTCACCGCAGCCACACAGGCCGCAACAGCAAGAGACTTATTAAAGATCCTCATCAGAATCTCCTTTCAAAAGAATGACGTCGCGGTCATTCATATCCACAACCCGCAATCATTAGCGAGCCGAAGTCAGGAAATCCATCGCATGTCCCAAACCGAAATTGAGAGTGCGATTCTCATATTCCCTGTGACTTGAATTAACACTAACACACCTAGGCAATTCCATGCGTGGTTTAAGCCACCCCAACCCCCAACAAAAAAGGTTCCGACGCGCACACAACACATCGGAACCTTTAAACACCTCATAAACAGCCGCCAAACTACGTTTCTAGAATTTCAAAATCGCATCCTTTTTCGCATAGCACTCTTTAAAAGCAAAGCAGGCGAACAGAGCAGCAGATTTCTTCATTGTTACCGACTCCTTTCAATCGGGAAAGTCAGGAGGAGCCCACAAACATTGAGCTCCTCCATCACAATTATTAGTTGTACTGTTCAGTTCAAACAGAATGTGTTATTGACTAGTGGCGATAATTTCACGCGCCTTCGCCACATGCTTTTCTTTCTCTTCTTTCAATTGGTTGAGCTTCGCCTGATTCTTCTCAATGAGAGGCCCCTGATAGGACGCCTCAATATCACCCAGACGCTGAGCCATACCAACCTTCTGGTTACATTCCGCTTCGATAGTTGCGAGGCGAATCACTTCTTGAGTTTTTTCCTCCTCACTCTTAGAACTTACGTCAATATTGGACGTCTCTTGACTACCCCACGCCTGGTCATCCTTACGTGGTGTTAACCCATTGCTCTCTAGGCAGCTCCACCATTCAGAGCGAACTTTATTCCATTCCGGATCACTTTTCGCACTCGCATAGGCTTCCTGTCTAAGCCGGTAAGCGAAAGAGTCATTGTCATTCTCGTATTCAATTTCTTTCAACTGATTGGCACTTTCCTTGCGACATTGCCGTCTAATATCTTCCGGTATTTTCTCTGCATTCATATAAGCCTCTCGAGCCTTTTCTTCATTGGCATATCCATACTTCTTGGCATATTCAACATTCCAGGCACCATATATATTGCTGTGCTGATCATCAGAGAACGCAGGGACAGCATCAGAGTATCCCTTAGCTACGTAACATACTTGCATGATACGGGCGGTCGCCTCATTAATTACAGCCCTTGACGCATCGTCATAGTCATACTCATCCAGGGGAAGAGTAATCAAATTATTCGCGTAATCGAGCCTGGCTTTATACTCAGAATTTGAAGCACCTCCCTGAGCGCATGAAGACAGCAAAAGCGCGCCTGCTAGGGCAGTGATTGTGAATGCACTACTTTTATGCAAAAGCACACCCTCCTTTCAGAATGGAAGAGAAACTTAAAGCAGGAAAGCATCTTGTCTCTCTACCACCATTCACTTAGCAACCCACATGCATAACTGAGCTAATCCGGTCATCCCAGGTCTCACCCCAATGGAGACCTGCATGGCTTAGACCCCGCAGATAGTTGAGGTCGGAAGAAGAATCAAACCTGCGACCCCTATAGTGGCTGTCTTCGTAATAGCGCCACCGACATCCATCAGAATGCAATGAAGATGCACGGTCATTCATCCAACCCAGATGAGGGTTAGTCCCGGTGTACATGCGGGACCCAAGGAAATTTGCATCCGAATAGAAAGTAACACCCGCATGTGCCGGAGGTGCTACCGCACCGAAAGTCACCGCAGCCACACAGGCCGCAACAGCAAGAGACTTATTAAAGATCCTCATCAGAATCTCCTTTCAAAAGAATGACGTCGCGGTCATTCATATCCACAACCCGCAATCATTGGCGAGCCGAAGTCAGGAAATCCATCGCATGTCCCAAACCGAATTTGAGAGTGCGATTCTCATATTCCCTGTGACTTGAATTAACACTAGCACACCTAGACTATTTATTTAGTGATTTAAATCACTTATATGATAATATGTGATTTACCCGCTTTAGATATATTTAAATATTATTTACTACATTTACAAGACAAAAAATCCAGATAACATCACGCAACCCCACCACAAACAACGCATCAAACCCCGTGGGTACCCACATTCATGTGAAAAACTCAACACCCCACCCAAACAAAAAATCACCCAATCCCCAATAAAAACCCCCAACAAAAAAGGTTCCGACGCGCACACAACGCATCGGAACCTTTAAACACCTCATAAACAGCCGCCAGGCTACGACGGAATCTGACCAAACACATGGCGGCGAACCCACGCATGCATCGCAATACCCGCAGCCGTCGCCGCATTCATCGAACGCGTCGACCCAAACTGCTCAATCGACAGAGTATCCCTAGCCGCCGCATGCAACTCCTCCGACAAGCCCGGGCCCTCCTGACCAAAAACCAGCACGCACTTCTTCGGCAGATCATACGTCTCCAGCGGCACCGAATCCGGAAAAATATCAATACCAATAATCTCCAGACCCTCAGCCTGCGCCCACGCCACAAACCCCTCAATCGTCGGATGATGACGCACATGCTGATAACGATCCGTCACCATCGCACCACGACGATTCCAGCGGCGACGCCCAATAATATGAACCTCCTTCGCCAACATCGCATTCGCAGTACGCACCACCGTGCCAATATTCAGGTCATGCTGCCAATTCTCAATCGCCACATGAAAATCATGGCGGCGCGTATCCAAATCAGCAATAATCGCGTCCATCGACCAGTAACGGTACTTATCCACCACGTTACGGCGATCGCCCTCACGCAGCAGCTCCTCATCCCAATGGTCACCCTCAGGCCACGGGCCCTCCCACGGGCCCACACCCACCTCAAAACGGGCAGTGCCCTGCTCAGTACCCTCAACAACCTCAGCCGCAGCCGCCTCAGCAGGTACAGCCTCAGCCTCCTCACGATTCTCAACCATCACAACCACCTTCACGCCAACAACCAGCGCCACTCCGGCGCCCACAGAGCCATCTTACAGACAAAAACCCGCACCACCAGCCACACACAGCAGCCAGCGGCACGGGTTCACCCGCCACAGCGGAACGTCTAAAAAATCACGAGGTCCTAAGAATCCAGCCTAGTAGAGACTAGTCCAGACCCAGCTCATCCTTCGAGTATGCGTACAGGCACGGAACGCCCGCAACCTCTTCCACATGCTCCTTCGCGCCGGTCGCACGGTCAACAATCACAGCAACCGCCACAACCTCAGCGCCAGCCTTACGCAGCGCCTCAACAGCAGTCAGCGCCGAACCCCCGGTGGTGGAGGTATCCTCCACAGCAACCACGCGGCGACCCTCAACGCTGGGGCCCTCCACCTGACGGCCCATGCCGTAAGACTTCTGAGCCTTACGCACCACAAACGCGTCAATCGCACGGTCCTGATCACCAGCAGCACGCATAATCGCGGTACCCACCGGGTCAGCACCCATGGTCAGGCCGCCAGCAGCCTCAAATTCGATGCCGTTCTTATCCAGCAGGTCCAGCATGACCTGACCGACCAGGCGAGAAGCCTCGTGGTGCAGGGTGATGCGGCGCAGGTCAACGTAGTAGTCGGCTTCCTTGCCGGAGGCGAGGACCACGTGCCCGCGCACCACGGCCAGCTCCATAATCAGCTGGCGCAGGCGTTCACGGGCTTCTTCAATAGGAAGGTTTTCAGAAAGCTTAGTCATAGTTCCAGTGTAGCGGCTCACGTGCAGGCGGCGCAGGCTATTCCCTGTGCTATTCCAGCGCTAGGCTATTCCACCACGCGACCCACCGACGGAGGCAACGCGGCGCGCAACTTCGTCAGCATCTCCTCATACTCGGCGGCAGGATCCGAATCAGCAACCACCGCACCACCGGCAGCAAGAGTCACCGTGCCGTTATCGTGCGCCACGAGCGTGCGAATCACAATCGACAGGTTCGCCGAACCATCCGCCGAAACAAAGCCCAAAGCACCCGAATACACGCCGCGAGCGCGACCCTCCAGACGCTCAATAATCTGCATGGTCGAGGGCTTCGGGGCACCCGTCATCGAACCGCCCGGGAAGCACGCCCGCGCGGCAGCCACCGCGCTCACGCCCTCACGCAGACGCGAACTGACCGTAGACACCAGCTGGTGCACCGTCGAGTAGCTCTCCACGCCCATGAGCACGGGCACGCGCACGGACGCCGGGTCAGAGACCGTGGACAGGTCATTACGCAGCAGATCCACAATCATGAGGTTCTCGGCACGGGTCTTCTCATCGGTACGCAACCAAGCTGCGGCCGCGGCATCTTCTTCCGGGGTGGCACCGCGCGGCACCGTGCCCTTAATCGGCTTGGTTTGCGCGTTGCGGTGCGTATCCACGCTTAAAAAACGCTCCGGCGAAGAAGAAAGCACCGAAAAATCACCGCACCGCAGATACGCCGCATACGGCGCCGAATTGTGGGCGCGCTGGCGGCGGTACAGTTCAAAGAAAAGCTCCGGGCTCGGGTTGGGGATGCGCGCGTTCGTCTGCGCGGTCAGGCACACCTCGTAGCTGTTACCCTCGTAGATTTCGTGCTGACTAGCGCGGACGGCGTCCATGTAGGCTTCCGCGGCGGGTGCCGGGAAGAGCAGAAGCTCGGCAAGCTCAGGGGCATTGACGGGAGCATTTTCGGAGGCGCGCTCCCCCGCCACAGTCAGCGCCGCATTCAGCACCGGAGTCAGCGCCACGCTCAGGAGCTGTTCCGCCGCCTCACACCATGACTCATCACCCACCAGCCAGCTACGCGCCGCAGCCCCCGGGCGGGCATGCTCATGCACCAGGTAGCGGACCGCCGGCAACCACAGAGAATCCGGGGTCGGCGCCTCATGCGCCGGCAGGTAGCCCAGTACCGGGTGGCCGTGCTCCAGACCCATGGCGGCACGCGCCTCATATCCGAAATAGCCCACGTAACCGCCGCGCAAACCCTCGGGCAGACCGGTTGCCGCCGCGGTATCCGGGTGCACGCGCGGTGCGCAGGCGAGCGCCGCCTCCAGCTGGGCGAAGGGGTCTTCCCCGCCGGACTCAGCCGCCGCACGCGCCGAATCCACGCGCAGGGGCGACAGCTGCGCCGGAACCACACCCACATACGAGGCAACCGACATGGGCGACTCCTCGCGCGCGGAATCCAGCCAGAAGGAATACTCAGCGCCACCGCTCAGCAGCGGGTACGCCTCCTCGCAGTTCACCGCGAAAGGAAGCGGGCGCACGATAAGCTCCCGCGTCTGCGCATCCCACGGGATGCTCTGCAGAGTACTCGGCAGGGCATTCGGGGAGGCAGATGCGGGAGCGTTCGGGGTAGAAAAAATACGGTCCGCGGAAGTTTTAGTCACGGACTCCATTGTATGGCGTGCAGACGAATTGGCGGTTTAGTGAACGACTGCGGGTGCTTCGCCGTTTTCGCTGGTCATCGGCAGGCCGGCAGCAAACCACGCACTGGTGCCGCCTGCAATGTTGTGTGCGGCGTAGCCGTGCTCACGCAGGAAGGTTGCCGCGCGGTTCGAACGGCCGCCACCGTGGCAGATGACGTAGAAGTCCTCACCGGGTGCGGGCAGCTCAGCCAGACGCTCAGTAATGGTGCCGAGGGTGATGTGCTTGGCGCCGGTCGCGTGGCCACCCTCCCACTCGTAGTCTTCACGCACGTCGATGATGGTTGCGCCTTCGGGAACGTCGCGGGGGTCAACCTGGGGTACAGCAGTCATGATTTTCTCCTTTGAATTGAACTAGAACGAGCCGGTCGGCACGGCGGGGTGCCGGGTGGGCATAGTTGTGGTTCTACTCTAGCGCTTTGGGGGTGCGTGGCGCATCTAGCCCGGTATGTGGGGGCGTGTGAGATTCGGAAGTGGTGCATACGAAAAAATCGAAATGGTTTTTCATGCACTACTTAGGAGGTAATCATACGTAATACAAGAACATTCATGTATACATATACACCTATAAGGGTATAGACTTAAATACATATTGTCCGGGTCACACAGAAAAGATTTCCGCCATGTCTCACACCATCACAGGTGCCGAACCCAAGGAAACCAAGACCTTCTTCGGCCACCCGCGTATGCTCGCAAACCTGTTCACCGTAGAAATGTGGGAGCGCTTCTCCTTCTACGGCATGCAGGGCATCATGATCTACTACCTGTACTACACCGCCGACAAGGGCGGCCTGGGTCTCGACCAGGCCCTCGCCACCGGCGTTATCGGCGCGTACGGTGCAGTCGTGTACCTCATGGCAATTCTTGGCGGCATCCTCGGTGACCGCCTCCTCGGCCCCGAGCGTACCCTCTTCTACTCCGCTATCGGCATCATGGCGGGCCACATCTCCCTCTCCCTCATCCCCGGCATTCCGGGTGTGGTGATTGGTCTACTGCTGGTCGCTATCGGCTCCGGTGGTCTGAAGAGTAATGCCTCCGTGCTGGTCGGCTCCCTCTACTCGGACAACGACCACCGCCGCGACGCGGGCTTCACCATCTTCTACATCGGCGTGAACACCGGTGCACTCATCGGCCCGATTCTGACCGGTTGGGGCTGGAGCACCGGCGGTTTCCACCTCGGATTTGGCCTGGCTGCTATCGGTATGGCTGCCGGCCTGATTCAGTACTCGCTGACCCGCAAGAACCTGCCCGCCTCCGTACACCACGTGGGCACCCCCTTCACCAGCGCTCAGAAGCGTAACTTCTTCCTGGCACTGGTCGGTATCGTGGTCGTTCTCAGTATCCTGCTGGCAACCGGCCTGATGACCGCAGACAACCTCAAGAACTGGGTCATGGGCTTCATCTTCATCGGCGCTATCGCCCTGTTCGCTCAGCTGCTGACCGCTAAGGACGTCACCGCGGATGAGCGTTCCCGCGTCACCGCATTCATTCCCCTGTGGATTGCAAACGCCGTGTTCTGGGCACTGTACCAGCAGCAGTTCACCGTCATGGCGGTGTACTCGGATGAGCGCCTCAACTGGAACATCCTGGGCATGGAACTGAGCCCGAACCTGGTCAACTCCATCAACCCAATCTTCATCATTATCTTCGGCATGATGTTCTCCGCCCTGTGGACCAAATGGGGTGAACGTCAGCCGGTGACCACCGTGAAGTTCTCCGCAGCGCTGATTATTATTGGCCTGGCGTTCTGGATCTTCCTCGCTCAGGCGGGCGTTCAGAGCGTGAACGTCGGCTGGATTGTGCTGATTCTATTCGTCTGCACCATCGCTGAACTGATTATTTCCCCGGTGGGCATTTCGCTGGCGACCAAGCTCGCACCGAAGGCGCACCGCGTGAACATGATGGCGCTGTACTTCACCTCCGTGGCAATGGGTACCGTGCTGTCGGGTTGGCTGGCTCAGTTCTACAGCATGGAAACTGAAGTTCCCTACTTCACCTGGATGGGTATTATCACCATCGCGACCGGTGTGCTGCTGTTCCTGGTGCACAAGCCGGTTCAGAAGATGATGCGCGGCGTGAAGTAGCCACAAAGTTGCTTATCTACACTGCCAACTCGCTGCTTCGGGCAGCGTGAGCGTGTAGATGTGAGGGCCCCAAATCCTTGAATTACCAAGGGTTCAGGGCCCTTGCTGTACGCCCTGGTACATGCTCCAGTGTATGCCCCGGTGTATGCTCCCGGCAGTCGGAGCCCCGGAATGTCGAGGGGGGTTCAGGAGGGGCGTTCGGAGCATGTTCCTTAATGAGACAATCCGCGCAGATTTTCTTATTAAGCGCCTTAATAAGAAAATTGAAGTGTATTGTCTTATTAAGACCCCTCAAGCACGACCAGCATTAACGACACCCAGGAGGAGGAACCATGCCCTCAGCCACCACCTGGCCCGCCCTCACATGGGAGCCGCAAACCCCCTGGGTTCACCGGGACGCCCTCGCCTCCCGACGCGCAACGCGCCGCAACTCCGGCACCTTCTCCAGCGCCGTACCCGCTTCCATTGCCGCACTCAACGTCGAACTCAGCCCCGCACTGCGAGCGCGCCTCCAGGAGAACGCCACCGCAATGACCCGCTTCGATGAGCGGCTCCACCACATCGGCGGCATCCCCTTCTCTGCGGTTCTTCTGCGTGGCGAATCCGCCTCCAGCTCGCAGATCGAAAACCTCACCGTTAGTGCCCGCAAGCTCTCACTGGCTGTCCTGGGTGCAAGCGGGTCGAAAGTTGGCGTTAACGCCGAGCTGGTGGCACGCAACGTTCACGCCATGCGTGCAGCCTTGAACACCGCAGAAAACATTAGCGTCGATAACATCCTCGCGATGCACCGCGAACTGACCCGCGGCCTACAGCAGGACTCCGGCGTACTCCGCACCCAGTGGGTGTGGATTAAGGGCGATTCGCCGGTAACCGCCGACTATGTGGCGCCGCATCACGAGAGGGTTCCTGCCGCCCTCGAAGACCTTGTAGCCTTCATGAACCGCCGCGATATTGACCCCCTCGCGCAGGCGGCTATCGCGCACGCCCAATTTGAAACGATTCACCCTTTCACTGACGGCAACGGCAGAACCGGGCGAGCCCTCATCTCCGCGCTCCTGCTCGCCTGCGGCGTCACCCGCCACGTGATTCTGCCCGTCTCCTCCGGGCTGTTGCACGATACCGATGGGTACATTCAGGCGCTCACCGACTACCGTGCAGGCGATGCCGAGCCCATCATCGAGCTCTTCATCGACGCCACACAGAAGGCAATTACCAACGCAGAAATCCTGGCGCAAGACATTGAAACCCTGCGCGATGAGGTGCTGTCCATTGCCCAGCGTAAAACCCCTCTCCTGCGTTCCCTCACCGACCTGTGCTGTACCGAGCCCGCCTTCACCGCACGCATGGTGGAGGAACACACGCGGGGGTCCCGGGCTAGTGTGTATCGCCTCCTCAACCGCATGGTGGAGTTGCAAATTCTGCGTGAAGAACGCGTCAAAATTCAGGGGCAAAAAGTGTGGACTGTCCCCGCTCTCAACCGCGCCCTCGACGACTTTGCAGCACGAGCGGGACGGCGCGGATAGATGCGCCTCCGGGTTCGATAACCCACGCGAAAATTCTGCGGCTGTAGGCGGGTTCCCATGCACGGAACTGTGACGATTTATGTCTCCGCATGAACACACATGACGAACATTAGAGTCAAAAAGGACGTATTAAGCCACGAACAGAAATCTACTAGACAGCCCTCAACCACGGGTCTAAGGTGAATCCATAACAAACCGGAAGGCCCCTTCCGGAACAACCCTTCAACCCTAAGCCGAGGAGAACATCATGGCACTTTACCTGGTAGAACTGACCCCCGCACAGCCGTCCAAGGACGAAGCAACCGCACTCATCGAGACCGTCAACTCGTCCCTGAGCCACGGCGCAGAGCTCATCGAAACCCAGGTCTCCGCAGACCACAAGATTGTCTTCGTCATCGTCGAAGCTGAGAGCACCGCATTCGGCCCCGACCTCACCGCAGCCATCGGTGAGCGCGCAGCCGTCGCAGGCCCCGACGCAGTCCGCCTGGTCGGCGCAGAGCTCGAAGACATCAAGAAGCTCAAGAAGGACGCAGACTACCTGGTTGAGTGGGACATCCCCGCAGAAATCACCATGGAACAGTACCTGACCCGCAAGAAGGCAAACGCCCCCAAGTACGCTGAAGTACCCGAGGTTTCCTTCCTGCGCACCTACGTTCGCGAAGACACCGCAAAGTGCCTCTGCTTCTACGACGCACCCGACGAAGAAGCTGTTGTTCGCGCCCGTAAGGCCGTCAGCACCCCCATTGACCGACTGTTCAAGCTGCACGCATAGATGTGACACTCCCCGCTTAGGAGAAACCCCATGTCCGAGTTCACTCTCGAACCCCTCTACGACTACCCCCAGCGCGAGCAGGTGCTCGCACTCGCCCGAACCCACGCTAGCGCGGTTGACCGTGGCGAGCGTTCCCCCTTCGAGAACCTGCGCGAAATCGCTAAGGACGGCCTGATTACCCTGGGCCGTGACGGCGGCTCCCTGGTCCCCCAGGTTTCGGTAGCGTTCGACCTTGCCACCGAGGATGCCTCCACGGCGTTCTCCCTGTGGGCTCACCGCTCCACCATCGCGTTCTTTGACGCTGTGGGCCGCGAGCTGCCCGAGGGTCTGGCGGATGCAACCGTCAGCGGCACCACCGCGATGGCGGCAGCGTACAAGGAGGCTTCGGGCCTGGCACCGATTAAGGTTGAGGGCACTCTCGTTGAGGGCGGCGTGAAGCTGAACGGTTCCGTGTCGTGGGCGTCGAACCTGTACCCGGGCGGCGTGATTGTTCTTCCGGTGGCTGTGCAGAACGCCCCGGAGAGCCACCCGAACCGCTACATCGTGACGGTTCGCCAGAACGTTGAGGGTCTGAGCGTTGACTACCACCGCAACCTGCTGGCACTGAACGGCACCGAGTCTGGCACTCTGAAGTTCGAGGACGTTTTCGTTCCGAGCGAGGACATTCTGAGCGACAATATTGAGGCGTTCCTGCACGATGTGACCGCGCCGTTCCTGCTGGTTCAGTCGTCGTTCTGCCTGGGTCTTGCCGCTGGCGCCCTGCAGGAGGCTGCTAAGCACCTGGACGTCTCTCAGGGCGTGTTCCGCCCTGAGTTCCCGCTGATTCTGACCGAGTACCAGAGCCTGCGTGAGGAACTGATTCGTCTGGCGTCTGAGCCGGAGCGTGCTGAGCGTCGTGACCTGCTGAGCTTGCGTTTGGGTGTTTCGCACTTTGCGACCATTGCTACTCACTTTGAGCTGCAGGTTGTTGGAGGCGCCGGTTACGTGGCTACTTCCCCGACTGCTCGTCGCCTGCGTGAGGCGTCGTTCCTGCCGGTTCAGTCGCCGACCGAAGGTCACCTGCGATATGAGTTGGCGCGTTACGATCACCTGGAGAACCTGCGTGACGCTCTCTAAGCTAATGAGCTACGTATAGCGAGTGTTTTTATTCGCTCTTTGCATCAATACCCCGTATATGCTTTGAATTGCATATACGGGGTATTGATGCATTCTGGGCTATATACGGGATATGGAGCCCACAATAAAAGAAGACTATGCCCTAATTAACGTATCCCTGCTCATATTTATAGGCGTTTAGCTGTGACCTACACCCATATGCGCGTAGAATTATGTGGAATTTTATACACCACCACATTCACCTCAGGAGCTCCCTTTGAGCATCTCTAAACTTCTCGGCTTTGACTGGTCGATTCACGGCGACGGTCGAAGCATTCAGCCCGGTTCCTTCGTCGCCCCGAACGAGCGCCTCGCCTGGCCGATTACTATCGGCATTGGCGCGCAGCACGTGGTTGCAATGTTCGGCGCAACCTTCCTCGTGCCGATTATTACCGGCTTCCCGCCGGCAACCACCCTGTTCTTCTCGGGTCTCGGCACGGTCCTGTTCCTGCTCATTACTCGCGGACGCGTCCCCTCCTACTTGGGTTCTTCGTTTGCGTTCATTGCGCCTCTGGCGGCTGCCATGAACTCGCACGGCCCCGCTGGCGCCCTCGGCGGCATCGTTATGGCGGGTATCGCCCTGTTCCTGGTCGGCTTGATCGTTCAGTTTGCTGGCACCGGCTGGCTCACCAAGCTCATGCCGCCGGTTGTCACCGGCTCGATTGTGGCGCTGATTGGTTTCAACTTGGCAAAGAGCGCTAAGGACAACTTCATGGTGGCACCGGTGACCGCACTGGTGACCCTGTGCTCCATCATCCTGATTTCGGTGCTCTTCAAGGGCATTATTGGTCGCCTGTCTATCCTGCTGGGTGTGGGCATCGGCTACATTACCGCTGTCATTCGCGGCGAGGTGGACTTCTCTAAGATTGACACGGCTGTGCAGACTCAGGGCATTATTGGCCTGCCGCAGTTCCAGACCCCCGAGTTCCACTGGGAGCTCGCTGGCCTGTTCATCCCCGTGATCCTGGTGCTCGTGGCTGAGAACATCGGCCACGTGAAGTCTGTTGCTCTGATGAGCGGCAAGAACCTGGACGACTACTCGGGCCGCGCCCTCATGGCAGACGGCCTGGCAACCACCATCGCCGGTATGGGTGGCGGTTCGGGTACCACCACCTACGCTGAGAACATCGGTGTGATGGCTGCGACCAAGGTGTACTCCACCGCGGCGTACTGGGTGGCTGCTATTTTCGCGATTGCGCTGTCCATGTTCCCCGCGTTCGGTGCGGCAATTGCGACCGTTCCTGCGGGTGTTCTGGGCGGTGCCGCAACCGTTCTGTACGGCATGATCGGTATGCTTGGTGCCCGTATTTGGAGCGAGAACCGCGTGAACTTCTCGAACCAGATTAACCTGACTACCGCCGCTGTGGCGCTGATTGTGGGTATTGCGGACTACACCTGGACCTTCGGTGAGCTGTCCTTCGCCGGTATTGCTCTGGGTACCGCAGCGACCCTGATTATCTTCCACCTGATGACCTTCATCGCGAAGTACACGAAGGCTGCTGGCGACCCGCTGGAGCCCTTCGACCCTGAGAAGAGCACTGAGGTGCACTAGGCGCCTGACCGCCCGTTGGAGTAATACTCCTGAGGCGTAGGCTGCAGAAAAGCGGCCCGGATGGAAACCAATCCATCCGGGCCGCTTTTGTTGTTAGCCCGATGTTCGATTAGGCCAGGCGGTATGTCGTATTGCGGTTGCCTCGACCACCTTCACGCACGATTACGCCCTCTTGAAGAAGCTTTGTCAGAACGTACCGGACCTGCGGCTTCCGCAGCTCAGCAAAAGGCCCGGGAAGAGCACCCATGATGTCGTCGATACCGGCGGGGTGACGTAGCGAGCGCAGAGCGAGGAGCACCGCCTCCTGACGGCTGTTGGGAACCGTAGGTGACGATTGGCGCGGGCCTGCTTCCGACTTCTGCTTCGGTGAACCGACGTCGGCGGCACGAGCACCAACCAGAGGCTCCCGGCTAATAATCGCGGTAAAACGAATGACCCCATCAATGAATTGGATGGGTTTCAGCCCTGCCTGACGCACCGCCTCCTGGGCAGTGTAGATGCCGCTACCCTCACCCTCGATGACTCGGTATCCGTCGTCGGGGGTTGTTACGTGCGTGCAGACGTCATACAGGCGGTCGTTCACGCGGGAACGTTCTCCATACTCTTGCAGGCGCTGGAGAGTGATTCCGTATAGACCACCGGGGTTCTCTACAGAGATTCGGTCGGGGAAAATCCTGACGCGCACCTCTTCGGTATCTGCTTTGGGGTTGAGGCTGCGGTGTACGAGTGCATTCGACAGAATCTCACGAAGGGCAATATCGGGTACTTCCTGCCCGTTGATGAGATGCCCATTGGACAGCTCGACAACCGGGTGTGCCAGGTTCCGATTGATCCATGCCAGAGTCTCTTCGAGCATGGCGGGGATGGGGCCGTCCGCCTCGAATTTGTCGAGGTTGCGAGCTTTACCGTTTGGGTCGATGACGACTCCAGTGACTTTGAGCGAGGGCCTGAACTCTTGGGGGTAAGAACCCAAGGCGTACAGGCCGGCAAGGGAAAGGTTGTCGGTTCCGAGGGCAATAATTCCCTTGCGGCGGAGCACTTCTTCATCGGAGCTTCCAGCAAGGCGGCGTGATTTAGCGCGTACGTCTCGCAGATAAGCAGTTTTGAGGCCTTCGTCTAGGTCAGCTATGGAGGTGTATTCCACCGGCTCCTCATCGAATCCGGTGCGTGTCCGCTGAGCCACCATCAGGTCGGTTTCGTGGCGGCTCATTTCGTGGTCACCGTCGCCGGAACGCACGTACGCTTTACCGCCAATGTAGGCGGGTCGTTCGTAGGGAGGCAGCGGAGGAATTGTGGCAACAAAGATTTTGGTGCCTTCATAGAGGATAGTGCCAGATTCCATGGTGTTCGGCGGCTTGAGGCCCCTGCGGAGCTTGTTGCCGAGGGTTTTTTCTAGGTCTGCAGGGTCGTATACGCCTACAGGTGCAAAGTCATTATTCTCATCGAGTCCACAGATAATGATTCCGCCCGTGGAACTATTGGAGAAGCTACTAAGGGTTGCGTCCAGGCTTCCGGGGTAGCCTCCGTGGGCTTTTTTAACCTCAATAAACTGCGTATCGCTGCCGTGAGTACGCAGTAGTTTGATGG
Organism: Rothia mucilaginosa; assembly: GCA_963542785.1. Lineage (GTDB taxonomy): Bacteria > Actinomycetota > Actinomycetes > Actinomycetales > Micrococcaceae > Rothia > Rothia mucilaginosa_G. The sequence goes on along the minus strand of CAUUAD010000004.1, from coordinate 3,349 downwards.
TTTCAGTAAGCCATTCGGGGGTCCATTCCACGTTGTTCATACAAAAAATTTTAGTCTAGACACAAATCAGATGTAAATCAGACACAAAAATTTGAGTCTAGACATAAATTTTTATGTCTAGACTCAAATTTTTTATATTTAGACATAAAAGTTTATGTCTGAGTTATGTCTGCGGGGGCTCACCCAGCCGCTAGCGCTAGATGGATAGCGGTAAGCAACTAGGACCGTTCGGCGAGCATCGCCTCAATCGTCTGTGCCACACCGTCCTCGTGGAAGGGCGGGCAGGTACGTCCCACCTTCGCAATGAGTGCCGGCTGACCCGACGCCATGGCGAAGCCCTCCCCCGCCCAGCAAAGCATCTCAGCGTCATTCGGCATGTCACCAAACGCCATCACCTCGTGCGCCTCAATGCCGTGGCGTGCCGCGAACTTCTCCAAGATCCGCCCCTTATTCACAGTCTTAGAACCCATCTCAACGAGCGGTTCACCAACTACGCCGCGGGTCACCGACACCAGCGAACCCACCGCCTGATGCACGCGCGCCTGCAGAATATCCGGGTCCATGCCGGGCACACGGATCAGGTACTTAATGACCGGGGTTGAGCCAATTCGTTCCAGGGAATCAGCAATACTCGACTCAATAACGCGGGCGCCCTCAAGCACCTCACCGCCGCCGTGAGGCCCCTGAATATAGACGGTGTCTACGGTTTCCAGGGTGTAGGTGGCGTCGGGGAACATGGGTTCTAGGAGTTCGTGGGTGCGGGCAATCACCGCGGGATCTGCGCCGTTGATCTCTTCTACCTCGTTCGCGCCCAGGTGGTACACCACGGCACCGTTAGAGCAGATGGCGTAGGAGTCAAAGTCGGTCTGCTCGCGTAGGGGCGTGAGCCAGCGGCTCGGGCGGCCGGTAACGAAGACGATATCGATCCCGGCGGCGCGGGCAGCCTCAAGGGCGCGCAGGGTCCGCGGACGGAACCGGAAATCGTGCCCGATGAGGGTGCCATCCAGGTCGCTGGCGATGAGTTTAATCATGCAGTGTTTGCCTTCAGTGGTGGGGTGTATCGGTGCTGGGCAGGGTGCAGGGCTGGTTAGGGCGCGGGGCTCGTTAGACTGTGCCAGCGAGCCGGTGTGCCGCTATGCCGCCGGTTCCGCGTAGGTGACGGTCAGGAACGCGCGACCCAGACCGTGGCCGAGCAGGTTAAAGTTCACGACGGCGGGGCTGGCGTTCTCGTCAATATCGAGCTTCTCCACGTCCACGGCGGTGACGCAGAAGATGTAGCGATGCGGGCCGTGACCAGCCGGAGGGGCAGCACCCAGGAAGCCCGCCACACCGGCGTCGTTGCGGTGCGTCAGAGCGCCGGCGGGTGCATCCGCGCCAGTGTCAATGCTGGTCACGTTGGCGGGAATGTTGGAGACAGTCCAGTGCCAGAAGCCGCTAGGGACCGGTGCGTCCGGGTCGAAGCAGGTCAGCACGAAGGACTTGGTGCCCTCGGGGAAGCCGCTCCAGGACAGCTGCGGGGAGCGGTCCTGACCGCCCGCCACGCCGAAAAGGGCGGAGAGCATCCATTCGGGGGCGGTGCCGCCGTCCTGAATGTCGGTGGAGGTCAGGGTGAATTCGGGCAGGTCGGGCAGGCCCGCGTAGGGTTCGCGGGGCAGGGGTGCGGTGCCAATGTTGGTCATGATGTTCCTCAGCGTTGGGGTGCGGGTGGATATGGCGACGCCGGCGGACAGAGTGAGCTATCCGCCGGCGAGGCGTAGATTATTTAGCCGTTGAGTACGGCGTCGAGTTCTTCGCGGGTGGGCGGGTTAGCGCCCGCGCGGGAAACGGTGATGCCGGCTGCGGTTGCAGAGAAACGCAGCAGGTCGGCGATGTCTTCGGCGGTCAGTGCGGCGACCTTGGAACGCGCCTCAGCGCCGGCGATACCGCGGTCGAGCAGACCCGCAATGAGTGCCGCCATGAGGGAGTCGCCTGCGCCGACGGTGTCCGCAACCTCAACGCGGTGTGCGGGCTGGCTGATGCCCTCGGGGTACTTCTTGGTGAAGGCGATGGGACCGTCTTCGCCGCGGGTGATAACCATCAGCTCTGCACCGAGGTCGAGCCACGCGCGGGCGGTGTCGTCGAGGGAGCGCTCGGGGTAGAGCCACTGCAGGTCCTCGTCGGATGCCTTCACAACGGTGGAGAGGGACACGAACTTTTCAGCCCAGGCGCGGCCCTCATCAACATTGTGGATGAGGGTGGGGCGGCAGTTCGGGTCGTAGCTGAGCAGGGCGCTGTCGCGGGCGGCTTCGAAGGCTGCGGCGACCACGTGCGCGCCAGGTTCGAGCATGGCGGCGATGGAGCCGGTGTGCACTGCATCGGAGGTGCGTGCCAGTTCGGTGAGCTTCTCGGCGACGGAGTCGAGGGACCAGGTGATGTCGAATTCGTACTCTGCTGCGCCGTCGGCACCGATAGTTGCCTGGGCGACGGAGGTGCGCTCAGCACTGTGTTCGAAGGGCAGGGTCACCTGGGATGCTTCCAGGTGTGCGTCAATGCTCTTGCCGTAGGCGTCGGGGCCGTAGTGGCCGACGAAGTTGGTGGGGTGGCCGAGGCGGCGTGCGCCCACGGCTACGTTCATGGGCGATCCGCCGGGGTAGGCGCGGGTTTCTCCGTCGTGCTGGTGGACGACGTCTACGAGTGCTTCACCGATTACAGTCAACATGGTTTCAATTTTACCTATGTTTTCCCATGTCGTGGGGTGTGTTTTTGTGGGTATTTGAAGTGGTTTTACTTTTCCTTTTGAGGGCTTGTGTTGGCTTGCCGGGCGGGTGCAGGAACTGACTTTTACCTCTTCTGACTTTTAGCCTCAATATCGCTGATTTTGAGGCTCTAGAAGGGTTTGTACGGGTTAGACTTAAACCGACGCCGGGTCTTTAACGCCCGGCACGGTATTGACGCGACAGCACCGTCGCGCCTACCCTCCAACGACGAAGTTAGGAAGAAGGTCATACGTGACGACTGCAACCGCTACCTGGGTTAACCGTGAGGCTACCGCAGAGGAGCTGATCCCCCTCATCGGTAAGCTGCACCGCGAGAACGGTGTGGTGCTGAGCATTCACGGCCGTAGCCTGGTCAACAAGTCTGTCATTGAGCTGCTGAAGCTGCACGATTTTGTATCTCACATTGATGGTGCACCTCTGAACCCCGCACACACCCTGGAGCTGGTTCGCGCCCTGGTTGAGCTGAACCTGGGTGCATGCTCGATTAACATTGCTGCTCTGCACAAGGCTCACCGTGAGGCTGGCTCCCCCGAGCTGTCCATGTGGCTGCCCGAGCAGCTGGGTTCCTCCGTGAACCACCAGGGCGACCAGCC
>CAUUAD010000003.1:0-38598 GCA_963542785.1 Rothia mucilaginosa | reverse complement strand
GCGAGAGTACCCTCGTGAGCTGCACGCAACTCATCCAGGTCAATGGAAACCTCATCCTGGAAGTCCAGAGCGTTCGACGCAGCATCCACCACACCAATACGTGCGAAGGGGAACTGGCGAGCGGTGCACATATCCTTGAAGCGCACCTCCTCAGAACGCGGAACCGAAACCACAACGCGGCCCAGGGACTCCGAGAACAGCAGAGTGAACAGGTCCACGCCGTCACGCTCAGCAACCTCACCCAGACCAATGCGGGCACCGGTGTTGAAACGCAGGCAAGCCTCCGACAAAGCAGCAGCCAGACCACCAGCAGACACGTCGTGTGCAGCATCAATCATGCCGTCACGAGACATGTTCACCAGCATGTCACCCAGCTGACGCTCCAGAGCCAGATCAACCTTCGGCGGCTGACCGCCCAAGTGACCCTTGAAGCGAGCCCACTCGGAGCCGTCCAGCTCATCGCGGGTGGTACCCAGCAGGTAAATAGCCTGACCGTCATGCTCAGGAGCCCAACCCGAAGGGGTGCGGCGGGTGACGTCATCCATCACGCCCATCATCGCCACCACGGGGGTCGGGTTAATAGCCTTACCACCGGTCTGGTTGTACAGGGACACGTTACCGCCGGTCACCGGAACACCCAGCTCCATGCAGCCATCAGCCAGGCCGCGAACAGCCTCAGCGAACTGCCACATGACGTCCGGATCCTCGGGAGAACCGAAGTTCAGGCAGTCAGACACAGCCACGGGGCGTGCACCAACGGTCGCAACGTTACGGTACGCCTCAGCCAAGGACGCGCGAGCACCCTCGTACGGATCCAGGTAGGTGAAACGCGGGGAGGCGTCGGTCGCCAGAGCAACACCGAGGTTGGTGTTCTCGTCCACGCGCACCACGCCGCCGTCGTCCGGCATGGACAGGGCGGTGTTGCCCTGAACGTAGCGGTCGTACTGGTTGGTGATCCAGGACTTGGAGCACATGTTCGGGGACGCCATGAACGCCTTGATTGCCTCACCCAGCTCCTTACCGCGCGGGCGGGAATCGTCGGCAGCCGAACCGGTGAAGTGGTTAGCCTGAACGTCATCCTGCCACTCGGGGCGTGCGTAAGGACGCTCGTAGGTCGGGCCGTCGTGCGCAACGGTGCGGGGGTCAACATCCACGATGACCTCGCCGTCCCACTCGATGACCAGGCGGCCAGAGTTGGTGACCTCACCGAGGAAGGAGTACTCCACGCCCCACTTGTTCATGATCGCTTCGAAACGCTCCACGTTCTCGGGGGAGACAACAGCCATCATGCGTTCCTGAGACTCAGACATCAGAATCTCGCCCGGGGTCAGGGTGGGGTCACGCAGCAGAACCTTGGTCAGGTCGACGTGCATGCCGCCCTCACCGTTAGAAGCCAGCTCGCTGGTTGCGCAGGAAATACCCGCAGCACCCAGGTCCTGAATACCCTCAACCACGGAGCCCTTGAACAGCTCCAGGCAGCACTCAATCAGAACCTTCTCAGCGAAGGGGTCGCCCACCTGAACGGCAGGACGCTTCGAGGGCTTGGTGTCATCGAAAGACTCGGACGCCAGCACCGACGCACCGCCGATGCCGTCGCCACCGGTGCGTGCACCGAACAGAACAACCTTGTTGCCCACGCCCGATGCGTTCGCCAGGCGGATGTCCTCGTGACGCATAATACCCACAGCCAGTGCGTTGACCAGCGGGTTTGCCTGGTAGCAGGAATCGAACTCAACCTCGCCGCCGATGTTCGGCAGGCCCAGGGAGTTACCGTAACCACCAATACCGGCAACCACGCCGCCAATAACGCGGGCGGTGTCCGGGTGATCAATCGCGCCGAAACGCAGCGGATCCATCACAGCAATCGGGCGTGCACCCATGGAAATAATGTCACGCACAATACCGCCCACACCGGTCGCAGCACCCTGGTAGGGCTCCACGTACGAGGGGTGGTTGTGGGACTCAATCTTGAAGGTAACAGCCCAGCCGTCACCAATATCGGTCACACCGGCGTTCTCACCGATACCGACCATCAGGTCCTTCTTCATCTCATCGGTGACCTTCGCACCGAACTGCTTCAGATGAACCTTAGAAGACTTGTAGGAGCAGTGCTCGGACCACATGACCGAGTACATTGCCAGCTCAGCCGCGGTAGGACGGCGACCAAGAATCTCCTTAATATCCTCGAACTCGTTCTCCTTCAGACCCAGTTCAGCCCAGGGGAGTTCGGTGTCCGGGGTTGCCGCCGCGTGCTCGACGGTGTCGAGGTTAAACTGCTTTTCGCTCATAACTTCTTAGAATCCTTGTCGTGCGTTAGCGGGCGTTAATCAGGTTGGCAAGAACGGAGGTGAACACGCCGAGACCATCGGCGCCACCGCGCAGAGAAACTTCACCAAAACCGGAAGAGGAAGGACCGAAGCCAGGCTCCACAGCGTGCTCCGGGTGCGGCATCAGACCGACCACGTTACCGCGCTCATTGCTGATACCAGCAATGTCATTACGGGAACCATTCGGGTTGAAACCAACGTAGCGGAACACCACGCGACCCTCAGCCTCCAGCGCCTCCAGAGTCTTCGGGTCAGCAACATACTGACCGTCCTGGTTCTTCAGAGGGACAACAATCTCCTGGCCAGCAGCGTAATCGCTCGTCCAGGAGGTGGAGTTATTCTCAATGCGCAGAACCTGGTCACGGCAAATGAACTTGCGGTGATCGTTCTTAATCATCGAACCGGGCAGCAGGTGAGACTCAGTCAGAATCTGGAAACCATTGCAAATACCCAGAACAGGCAGGGGAGCGGAACCGGAGGTACCAGCAGCGTTAGCGGCATCAATCACCGAACGCATCACGGGAGCCTTCGCAGCAATAGCGCCAGCACGCAGGTAGTCACCGTAGGAGAAACCGCCAGGAATAATGACGGCATCAACGTTCTTCAAATCAGCGTCGTCGTGCCACAGCTCAACGACGGTACCGCCAGCCAGACGGACAGCACGCGCAGCGTCACGGTCATCCAGGGTGCCGGGGAAAGTCACCACGCCAACGCGTGCATCAGCGAAAGCGGGGTTCGGGGAGTAGCTAGAGAAGTCGCCAACCAGGGGGACTTCAGTGGGTGCGAGGGACTCTGCCATAGGTATTAGTCCTCCAGAACCGAAACGTTCACAACGTCTTCGATGACGGGGTTCGAGAGCAACTCTTCAGCAGCCTTGCGGGCAGCAGCGAGGTGCTCCTCGGTTGCCTCACCCTCGACGGTCAGCTCGAAGCGCTTACCCTGGCGAACATCAACGAAGGAATCAACGCCGATACGGGGCAGCTCGTGAGAAATAGCCTTACCCTGCGGGTCAAGAATTTCGGGCTTGAGCATAACATCAACAACAATACGGGCCATGTGTGGGCACTCCTTGGGTGCGTGGGTTCTGTATGAGCCGTATCTCATTCTACCCCAGTACAGCGGAAAGTGAGATGACGAGACCACCAATTACCAAATAGAGAGCCCCAAGTCACCCTTTTCTCACGCACTGGGCACCAAACCCGCAGGCCACAGCGCCAAAAACGCAACTAGCCCGCGCCACCAACCAGCTACTCACCGCATGGTCTACTCGCCGCCCAGCCTACTCACTACTCAGCGGCGGCAGGTAGCGCTCGCACACCTGCAACAGGCGCTCACGCAGCTCAATCGAACGCTCCGACAGCTCACGCTGAATCCGCACGTATTCGGCCTTACCCTCGGTGGTCTCCACCGGAATCGGTTCGTACCCCCAGTTGCGAATATCGTAGGGGGCTGCGCGCATATCCAGTTCGCGCGCATCCCACGCTAGGTCGAAACAATCCATGACCAGGGCCGAATCAACCAGCGGCAGCAACTTATACGCCCACTTGTACACGTCCATATTCGCGTGCAGGCAGGCGGGCTGCTCCAGAAAACGCTGGGATTCGCGGGTCGGCTGCAGCTCGTTCATCGGTGCTGCCTGCGGCATGAAGAAACGGAACGCATCAAAGTGCGAGCAGCGGATGCGGTGCTCCTCCACCACGCGGTCCGTACCCTCCGCGCCCAGGCGCAGTTCCAGGTAGTCGTGGCGGATGTTGTTCTCCACCGACTTGTACGCCATCGCCCACTCGTGCATGCCGAAGCAACCGAATTGCCCCTTCTTCGTGGTAGTGTTGCGCAGGATCTCGTGGGTGAAGGCGAGGGCGGTAGCGCGGCGCTCCACAAAATCGGTGACGTCCACCGTGACGGCGGAGGCGGCATCCGCCTGGGCACGCGCCACCTGCGGGGTGCAGCCAGCGTCAAGGAGCTCCTGCTCGGTTGCGGGCCGGTAGAAACGCCAGGAGGCGCGCTCGGGCGCATCCAGCAGAATGACGCCGGCGCCGGGGTGCCAGCGCTTGAACTGGCCGGGCTTGAGCGTGTAGTAGGTGAAGAGGAAGTCTTCCACGGGGTGCACTTCGTGGCGGGCGCGACGCTGCGCAAACGGGTCGGCGTATCGGCCGGCACGCGCCTCATGCGCCGCCTCTGCGGCACGCCAATGGCGGGCATCCATCACCTGGGAAAAAACAACACTACTCATGCTTCTAGCCTAAACGATGCCGCGACAAGGTAGGGCAGATAGTAAAACTACTTTATTCAGTGAAGGTGTCAACAAGACCGTGTTCTTCTTCAAAGGCCCAGAGATCCCTAATCGCCTGCTTATTCTTCGCGATGCTTCGTTCCAAAAGAGCCTTGCGGAAGCTATCGGCATCTTGAGTGCGGATGCGGAAGTGGCTACCCACCTTATGCGCCGGGAGGTCACCAGAGCGAATAGCCTTCATGAGTGTCGGGCGTGAAATACCGATACGCTGCGCCGCAATCGTCGTCGTCAAATCGTGAGGGACAACCTGAACATCGATACTTTGCCCGTTAGCCAGGGCATGCAGGACGTGCTGAATGACCTGGTTGAGGGCATCGCCAAACTGCTGGCTTTCTCGACCCGAAACGGTCAGCTCAATGGTGGTTTCTTCAGAATTCTTGAGAATCTCCCGTGCCTCTGCGCGAGCCTGATTGAGGGTATCTTCCTCCAGAGGGTTGGTTAGGGTGGTGGTCATTATCTTCTCCTTGGTGCTGTTGCCGGCAGAGTCAACGTCCGAAGATGCCACGTCGGTGGGGTGCATATTATTCGGTTGGAGGCTCATTCACGGTTGATACAACCCTACCCCTATCTGAAATAACTGTAAAGTGTTTCAGTTATTTCACCTATACACAGACAAAAGGGAGGGGCGGCGCCGGATCAAACCAGCACCGCCCCTTACCGAAGCGTACAGCTCACAAACGAGCTAAACCCTAGCGGCCAGTACCACCGTAAACAGTAGCCTCACCCTCAGCATCCAGACCGAACGCAGTGTGCACCGCACGAACAGCCTCATCCAGCTTGCTCAGCTCAGTAATCACCGAAATACGGATCTCAGACGTCGAAATCATGTCAATGTTCACGCCAGCGTTAGACAGCGCCTCAAAGAAAGTGAACGAAACACCCGTGTTAGTCTTCATGCCCGCGCCAACCAGCGACAGCTTACCAACCGACTCGTTGTAAATAACCTCCTGGAAACCCAGCTCATTCTTAGCAGCCTCCAGCGCCTCCAGCGCGGTGGGGCCCTGAGCCTGATCCAGAGTGAAGGAAATATCGGTCACGCCGGGGCGGTCAGTCGGAACGTTCTGAACAATCATGTCCAGGTTAACCTTCGCCTCGTTAATCAGGCCGAACACCTTAGCTGCCGAACCGGGAACGTCCGGAACGCCAACAACGGTAATCTTTGCGCGGGTGCGATCGTGCGCGACACCGGAAATCAGGGGCTGCTCCAAGGGAATCTCCTTCAGATGAATGGGGGTCAGTTCCGCGGACTCCTCCGGAACCACGATAGTGCCTTCAAGGTCCGAGAACGAAGAACGCACGTGAAGCTTCAAGTTAAAACGACGAGCATACTCGACGCTACGCAGGTGCAGAATCTTTGCACCGTTCGCCGCCATCTCCAGCATTTCCTCGCTGGTGATGGTATCCAGCTTGTGCGCGGTCGGCACGATGCGCGGGTCGGCGGTGAACACGCCGTCCACGTCCGAGTAAATCTCGCACACATCGGCGTTCAGCGCGGCGGCCAGCGCAACGGCGGTCGTATCGGAACCGCCGCGGCCCAGGGTCGTAATGTCGCCACTCTGACGGTTCATGCCCTGGAAACCGGCCACAATCGCGATATTTCCGGCCTCGACGGACTCACGGATGCGATCGGGGCGAACCTCCACGAGGCGCGCCGAACCGTGCACGCCATCGGTAATCATGCCAGCCTGCGAACCGGTGAAGGACTGCGCCTTAGCGCCCAGGTCGTTAATGGCCATCGACAGGACGGCGGTCGAAATGCGTTCACCGGCGGTCAGCAGCATGTCCAGCTCACGCGAGGGAACGACATTGCTGGTGACCTCTGCGGCAAGGTCGAGCAACTCATCGGTGGTGTCGCCCATAGCGGACACCACGACGACCACATCGTTACCTGCCTTCTGAGTGTCCACGACGCGGCGGGCAACGCGCTTTACACCCTCCGCATCAGCTACGGAGGAACCGCCGAACTTTTGGACGATCAGGCTCATAGAATTCTCCAGGTCAGTTACTTGTGTGCCACCGGCAGACGCCGGCTCCTCATTTATAGTAGATGGCGTTCAGTGCAAGCGGCTAACTGTGCACCCGTATGTATTGCCCCGTGAAATATTACGTAGTGTTACACAGTGGCGATGCAGGGCGCGGAGGCGGGTACAGCAAGCCTGAGAGGGCTAGTTTTTAGGTCCACGGGTTCACGTACGTGACGCCCGGCAGTGGCGGAACATCCGGCTTCGGGGTGCGCAACGGGGCGTTCTGAATCGAGCGGATCTTCTCCTCATAGTCGGGGGTGCGGAACACCTCCGGAGCATCCTCCGCCTGCTCGGCTACGGGTGCTTCAGCTGGTTCGGAAGCGGGTTCAGAGACGGCGCTCGCAGGAGCCTCATCGGCGGAATCTTCGCCCAGGTCAGGGGCGGATTCTGCGACGGTTTCAGCATCGGCAGAATCGGCGGGGGAACCCTCACAGCGGGATTCCTTGTCGCCTGATTTCTCAGCCTCCTGCAGAACCCGCTCGATCAGCTGCTCATCCACCGTGCCCTGCACACCCTCAGCGGCGGGCGCCGCCGGGGCGGAAACGGCAGAATCCTCAGAATCCAGGTCATCAAACATGCTCGAATTCCAGCGGCGGCGGCTCTGCTTCGCCTCCTCGGCACGCACCGCGGCGGCCTGCTCACGCTCCTGCTCCTCCTCACGGTTCACGCGCTCAAAATCCTCGGCGGCAGTATGAGCCACCGCCGTGCCCTCGCTAATGACGCGGCGGCCCTCCAGCGCGCGGCCCAGGGTAATCTCGTCCGCGTACTCCAGGTCGCCACCGACCGGAAGACCCGACGCCAGGCGCGACAGACGCACACCCAGCGGCACGAGCATGCGCGAGAGGTAGGTTGCGGTTGCCTCGCCCTCAAGGTTCGGGTCCATCGCCAGAATAATCTCCTGGATACGCTCATCCGCCAGGCGGGACACCAGCTCACGAATACGCAGCTGCTCCGGGCCCACACCCGCCAGCGGGTTAATAGCGCCACCGAGCACATGGTAGCGGCCGGTAAAGGAACGGGTACGCTCAATCGCCACCACGTCCTTCGACTCCTCGACCACACACAGCACGGACGGGTCGCGGCGCTCATCACGACAGATGGTGCATAGCTTCGTCTCGGAGACGTTACCGCACACCTCGCAGAAGCTCACGCTGGTCTTCACCGTGGAAATGGCGTTGGCTAGGCGCGCCATATCGGCAGCATCCGCATTCAGAATGTGAAAAGCGATGCGCTGAGCCGACTTGGGGCCCACACCCGGCAGGCGGCCGAGCTCGTCAATGAGGTTTTGAACTGCTCCCTCGTACATGGCTTCTCCTTCAGATGCGGTGTGTTGTGCTGGTGCGTTGGTGCGCTGTTCTTGGGCGACGTTATGAGTATGCACCCAACCCCTGACAGTTCAGGGGCGTTTCGCGTAGCGAGTATGCGGCTGGAATGAGTGCGCCCGCCATCGGTGCGATGGCGGGCGCGGCACCTACAACCCTGGATTAGGGCTGGTGCAGGGGGCGTTCGTCAATGACGGTGCCACCAATAATTTTTTCGATAGCGCGCAGACCGATGAAGGTGCTGTTTTCGACCTTCTTATCATCCTCAGAGACGTAGTCCTCATCGGATGCGGCGCGTGCCGGGCGAGCCGGTGCCGCCGGTGCGCTAGGAGTCGGTGTGGCAGGTGCGTTAGAAGCCTGCGCTACGGGCTTATCTTCAGCCACCGGAGCAGTATCAGCCGGTGCTGCCTGCGGTGCCTCTGCCAACGGACCAGCAGGCTCAACCGGAGTAGCAAGCGGACCAGCCGGTGCTACAGGCTCAGCAGGCATTGCGGGCGCAACAGGCATTGCGGGCGCGGTGGGTGCCTCAACCGGTTCAGCGTAGGCAGGCTCATCATCAAAAGGGGGCTCCTCCTCATACGGAGGTTCCTCCATGTGAGGGGGCTCCTGTGCGAACGGGGGCTCTTGTACATGCTGGGGTTCCTGTGCTTGCTGGGATTCAGTAGCGCTCTCCTGCTGCGGAACTCCACTACCGGAGGCCGCAAAGGAATCACGCTCACCAAAACCGCCCGCCGGAGCAACCGGAACCTGCTGAGCTGCCGGAACCTGCGGAGCAACCGGGGGTTCAGGCGCAAGCGGACCAGCCGGTGCCTGTGGCGCAGCCGGTACAGCCGGGGCAGCCTGCTGAGGTGCCTCCTCGGGGGCGCTCTGCGGAATCGGGGCAACCTCCCACGCGCCCAGGGGCGCATCCACGCTCGTAGACTCGGGGGTGTTTGCGCCGGTCAGCGGCTGACCGTGGCGACGCCACGCATCCTCACCGCCGCGCGGACCATCAGCCAGAGGCGCCGGCTGAGCGGGCTGCGGGGGAGTCTGCTGAACGGGCTGCTGAGGCGACTGCGGGGCAACAGCCGCCGGAACTGCAGGCTGCGCTGCGGGAGCACTGGACGCTGCGGGCTGAGCAGCAGGCTGAACTGCGGGCTTGACCTGCTCACCGGGCTTCGCCACCTGAGCGTGAATGGTCACCTGACGGCGCAGGAACTCACTCACGCGGGCGGTCAGCTCGGGCACAAAACCCTTGACCGCGCGCAAAGTCGCAATGTCGGCGCTCACGTACAGGGTTGCGCCGTCCATGCGGGCGGGGCGAACCTTCATCAGCTGCTCCGCCGCACCCGGAACGCTCATTCGGTTAAGAATGGCGCGCCAATTACCCTGAACCGCAGCCAGCGGATCGTTCGGGTCAAGCTTCAAAGGCGCGGAGGGGGCACCCGCCGCAGCTGCTGCAGCAGAAGCCGGAGCCTGAGGTGCCGCCGGGGTGTTACCCGCTAGGGGAGCACCAGCCGCAGGTGCAGGCGCCTGCGCGGTCGGTGCCAGAGGTGCAGCACTAAGGGGCGCGCCCGCCAGCGGGGGAGCACCCGCGCTGGCATGCTGAGAACTGCCCTGCTGAGAGCCACTCTGCTGAGGGGCAGACTGCGGGGCAGCCGCCTCCTGAACAGGGGCGCTAGGCGTCTGTGTATTAGGCGCCGGGGTCTTAGGAGTCAGGCCAGCTGCCGCCATACCCGCCGCACGAGCAGCAGACATACCACCCTGTGCCGGAACCGAAGCAGCCGCACCAGAGGCCACGCGACGCTCCAAAACCTGCAGACGAGAAGCCAACGCCGCAACCTCAGCGCCACCGGCAGAACCCTCCGCCGCAGGCAGAAGCAGACGAGCACACAGCAACTCCAGCTGAAGCTGCGGATTCGCCGCACCCGTCATACCATTCAGAGTCTCATTCGCCGTACCCGCAGCAACCGTCAGCTCACGCTCACCCAAAGCCTGAGCCTGCTGGCCCAGGCGCTCCAACTGATCCTGCGGAACACCCTGCAAAATCTGGCCGGCAGCCTGCGGAACAGCCTTCACCACAATCAAATCACGCAGACGCTCCAGCAGATCCTCCACAAAACGGCGAGGATCCTGACCGGTCGCCACCACACGAGACACCGCACCAAAGAGAGCCGGCGCATCCTTCGCACCCAACGCCTCAATGACCTCATCCAGAAGCTGCGCGTGGGTATAACCCAGCAGCGCCACCGCACGGTCATACTCAATACCGTTCTGCGACGACGCACCAGCCATCAGCTGATCAAGAATCGACAGCGAATCACGCACCGAACCGCCGCCAGCACGAATCACCAGCTGCAGCACGCCAGGCTCAACGGCCACCTGCTCCTGATCGCACAGACCCTGCAGGAACGGCAGAAGAACCTCCGGCGGAACCAAACGGAACGGGTAATGGTGAGTACGCGAACGAATCGTACCCAGCACCTTATTCGGCTCAGTCGTCGCGAAGATAAACTTCACGTGCTCCGGCGGTTCCTCCACAATCTTCAGCAGTGCATTGAAACCCTCACGGGTCACCATATGCGCCTCATCAATAATGAAGATCTTGTAACGGTCACGCACCGGCGCCAAAGTTGCGCGTTCACGCAGGTCACGGGCATGATCCACACCGCCGTGGCTCGCCGCATCCATCTCAATCACGTCAAGAGAACCGCCGCCATCACGCGAGAGCTCACGGCACGAATCGCACACACCACACGGAGTAGGAGTCGGACCCTGCGCACAGTTCAAGCAGCGCGCCAAAATACGCGCCGACGTGGTCTTACCGCAACCACGCGGGCCCGAGAACAGATACGCGTGATTCACACGATTCTTCTCAAGAGCGACCATAAGAGGTTCGGTCACGTGCTCCTGCCCAATAACCTCAGCAAAGGTCTCGGGGCGATAACGACGATAAAGGGCAGTGCTCACAGCAACCTCTTCAACTCGGGGTGCGGATAGGACAATCCCTACCATTTTAGACGCTCCACTCTCGGCGCGAGTGGTCAACAGTCACCGGCGAACACGCCACCACAACACCACCACCCCGGACGCTCACCCGGGCAGTATGTACGCCCACAGAAATACCGCGAACACACCGAATTCCCAAGAACCCAAAAATCCGGTACACTGGTTCTTGCCTCTTACGTGGCGTTATCTTGGAAAACTCCCCCAGGACCGGAAGGTAGCAAGGGTATTCGAGCTATGACGGGTGCGTAGGAGGTTTTTTCATGCCCAAAAACAGGTAGCTGGGTAGTTCGCGCCCGTCATATGCACTGCGTGCCCGCTCCGCTCTAAAGCCAGAGACACAAACATCTGTAAATGTGCTTTCTGTTACTTTTCTCATCCAGGACTTGCATGCTTTGCGAAAGCGTAGTAGAGTTTTATTTGTTGCCTGCGCAATGCGTAGAAAACATAGCTGGAGGATTCGCCTAGCGGCCTATGGCGCACGCCTGGAACGCGTGTTGGGTTAACAGCCCTCGGGGGTTCAAATCCCCCATCCTCCGCCACCGATCCCCGGTCTTAGATTCTAAGACCGGGGATTTTTTATACCCCTTGGTACTATTTCTTCAGAACCCCCACGGTTCCATGCGCCGCCGAGACGCCCCACACCTGCAGAAAGCATCACCATGATCTTCAAAAAAGTAGGCGACAGTCGCCCCTACCCCCAGCACGGCATGACCCACGCCGACTGGGGAGGAATCCCGCCGCAGCAGGTACGCCTCGACACCCTCATCACCACCCAAAAAACCCTCAACCTCGAAACCCTACTCGCCGAAGACTCCACCTACTACGGCGACCTCTTCCCGCACGTGGTCAAATGGGGCGGCGAACTCTACCTCGAAGACGGTGTGCACCGCGCACTGCGCAACGCCCTGCACCGCCGCGCCGTCATGTACGCGCGCGTACTGGATTTGGACTCCATCTCCCCGGCACTGCTGCTCGGCGCGTAAAAACCTGCCCGAATACATAAAACGCCGCGGACCGATGCAAAGAAGCATCAGGTCCGCGGCATTATATTTAGCTATTCAGCCCGCTAAACCCTTAGGAAGCGACCTTCAGGTTCGCCTCCTGCACGGGCGACTGCTCCGGCAAAGACTCCTCGGAGTCCAAGCGAACAGGGTTGCCTTCGGTGTCAAAACGTGCGCCCAGGCCCATCTGAATAAAGCGGATAGTATTCAGAATCTGGCGCTCGCGAGTCTCCTCATCCGGTGCATCCTCGGCGCGGCCCGCACTTGAGGAGAGGGAACCGTGCACGAGCATCGCCAGTTCGCGAATGTCGTTCTTCGGAATGTAGTTCTCTGCAATAGCGGCAGACAGAATGTGTGCCAGTACCATCTGCAGCTCCTGCACATGCTTGCCGAGCTTCGCATATGACTCGGGGGAGAGCATGGAACGCATTGCCGGACCGGGAGGTAGGTGGCGGCGTGCCATGTCGTTAATCTGCAGACGAATGTAGACCGCGAGCTGGTCAATAGGGTTTTCGATACCCTCCAGACCGACGCGCAGCTCCTTGAGGAAGCGTTCGGTCTCATCCAGGGCGTAGGCGACCAGTAGTTCGCCCATGTCAGCGAAGTAGTTGTAGACCGCGGTGCGGCCGATGCCGGCGTTCTTGGCGACGTCGGTCATGGTCAGGCCGGGCAGGCCGCGGGTGTAGAGGATTTCGCCGAAGGAGTTGAGGATGGCGCGCTTGGTGTTCTCACGCTGAGCGGCGTTGGTTGCTGCAGAAATACGAGGCATAGTGACACTCTACCCTAATACGTCATCAAATGACGAATGTATCGAATGTGTCACCAAGAAATTTGCGTAATTCATGCGAATTTTCGCAAATATGACAAAAACCAGGCCTACAAGAACCCCAAACGAGTCGCCGCCGCCAAATCAGCACCCACCAACGACGCAATCGGATACCCCGTATGGCCGCGCCCCGGAGTCACCTGCAACAAAGTCCGCGCCCCCAAACCCTCATAGAAAGCGCTACCCTCCTGCGCCGCAATACGCGCCGACCAGCTACCCTCCGCACTGGTCGCCATACGCCGACGACCCGAAGGCGAGCGCCCATCCAACACGCCCACATGCCAACTCATCAACAGGTGCTCATGCGAGGAAGGATTCAGCGCAGCCTGTTCACGCACCCGGGCAGGCACACCGTCGGCACCGCCGCCACCGATGAAGGTCGCGCCGCCTCCGCGAATCCACTCAATATCGTGCGACAGCAGCTCATAACTGAGGAACTCCGCACCACCCGAATAACCGGCAAGCCAGACACGGCTCATATCCACCCCGTACGCCAGAGCAATCTCCTCAATCAGGGCGCGAACCATCCTGCCGTTTGAGCGGGCGCGAACCCACCAGTTATAGGTCAGCGGAGGCGCATAGGAGCCGGCACCCTTCAGGCGAGGCTCGCGCAGGCTACCCGGGGCCAGCACCGGCACCGACAGCATATTGAACTCAGCCGCCACCTGCGCCAACTCGGTACGCAGGGGAGAAGTACGGCGCAACAGGCGACTACCGGCACGCGAAAGATGATCACCATCAAAATAGAGCAGCACGCCGGGCGCAGACTCAGACTCGGACAGAAGGTGCAGGTTATCGACCCGGTAGTAGATATTGCGACCCCGATGCGTGAAGGATCGGTAACCGAGCAACTCAGAGGAAACCAGAAACATTGGCTCCAACAGGGAAATACCGGTACGCACAGCCTGCGCCGCATAGGTGAACAGAGGATGCAGACGCGGAATATGGGCACTCAGTCGCCGCTGGTTACGGTGGCGCCGCCTCCGTGCCCGCCGTATAGAGCCACGAACTGAGCGAGGCGCTGATGCACGTAAAGTACGCCCTGCCTCCAGCGGGAACGCCACCAGCCCGATGTGGTGAACTCTACGGCTCAGACTCTTCATATCTCCATTGTAGGGGCGGGGGTTCAGCGGCTGCCGGGGCGTGTCCATACTCTTGAACGAAGCCCATAAACCTGCCGCAAGCACGGCATATAGGTACTATTAGATAGGCTCGGGTGGCAGACGAGCCGGTGAACCCTGCCCTGCATTGCAGGCTCACCACCACGCGTGAGGGCTCGTACCTTACGTGAAGAAACACATCGCATGAAGAAAGACTTGGGGAAAGTAATGGCTAAACCCGTTAGCGAATCTAAGGCTCAGACGAGCACCGTTACGGTGCCCTGGGCCGGTCGCCGCGGCTACTTTGATCTGCTGCTGGGCGCGTCCTGCGTCATCCTGATCATTTCGAATATTGGTGCAACCAAGGGTGTGGAGTTCGGTCCGCTGCCCTTCGAGCTGCCCCTGATTGGCTCGACCATTGTCACCGATGGTGGTTTCTTCCTTTTCCCGCTCGCATACGTGATTGGCGACCTTCTCTCTGAGGTGTACGGTTTCAAGCGTGCCCGCCGCGCGATTGTGGCGTCCTTCGTCTCGGCCGCTTTTGCGGCCCTGTGCTTCCTGCTGATCGTGCACCTGCCCGCGGCGAGCTTCTACACCGGCCAGGAAGCATTCGCTAGCGTACTGGGTCCGGTCTGGCAGATTTTTGCGGGATCCCTGCTCGGTTACCTCTTCGGCCAGACCCTGAACGCCTGGGTCATGGTGGCAATGAAGAAAGCATGCAAGGGTCGTTTCCTGTGGCTGCGCATGATTATCTCCACCCTGGTTGGTGAGTTACTCGACACCCTCATCTTCTGCTCCATTGCCGCACCGGTGCTCGGCATCGACACCATGGAGGCATTCATCAACTACGTACTGATTGGCTATATCTACAAGTGCCTGGTCGAGGTGCTCCTCATGCCGATCAGCTACCCGATTATTGGATGGTTCAAGCGTCACGAACTCGAGTACGTGGCATAAACTAACCGCCCTACAGCTGATGTGCAGAGCCGCCCGGCCTAACGCCTGGGCGGCATTGCCATTTCAGCTTTGTTCAATACACAGCATGTCTAAGAAAGAGATACGTTATGTCTAAACTGCAGGGGAACACCCCCGAGCAGTCGGAGAAGAACGACTCGTTGAATCGTTCCCTCTCCCACGGCCAGTTGACCATGATTGCGATGGGCTTGGCGCTGGGTACGGGCCTGTTCCTGGGATCCTCCTCCGCCATTAAAATTGCGGGCCCCGGCGCAATCATCTCTTACGCTGTTGGTGCGATGATTGCGGCAATTATTGCTGCGTGCGCGGGCGAAATGTCCGTGCGTCACCCCGTCCAGGGCGGTTTCGGCACCATTGCGAGCCGATACCTGAACCCCTTTAGCGGCTACCTGACTCGCTGGGCGTATTGGGCATGCACCGTGCCGCTGGCAGGTGCTGAGCTGGTGGCGGTTGGCCACTACATGGCGTACTGGTTCCCGGACGTTCCCCTGGCTGTGTTCGTCGCGCTCTTCGGCGCAATTATTCTGGTGCTGAACCTGGTGAGCGTAAAGTCCTTCGGTGCCCTGGAGTTCCTGCTCTCTTCGATTAAGGTTTCTGCCGTCATCGTGTTCATGGTGATTGGTGTGCTGCTGGTGTTTGTGGGCCTGCCCGGCCACGCTGCGGCGGGTACCGCGAACCTCGTGAACGACGGTGGCTTCCTGCCCAACGGCCCGGCATCCATCTGGATTTCGATGGCTGTTGTCATGTTCTCCTTTGGCGGTGTGGAAATGATTTCTCTGTCCGCAGCGGAGGCGAAAGACCCGGCACGCTCGGTGGCAACCAGCGTGAAGGCAATGATTTGGCGACTGTCCACCTTCTACGTGGTGTCCATGGCAATTATTCTGTGCCTGGTGCCCTGGCAGACCGCCGCACAGAACTCGGAGCTGACCGAGTCGCCGTTCGTGCTCGTCTTCTCTGAACTGGGTATCCCTTTCGCAGCGGACATCATGAACTTCGTGGTGCTCGTTGCTGCGCTCTCTGGCGCTAACGCCTCCCTGTACGCGGCAACTCGCCTGCTGCACGCCCTGGGCTCTGACCGCATGGCTCCCGCAGTGGCTGCACGCACTTCCTCGCGCGGCGTGCCGGTCGTGGCTCTGCTCATCTCCTTCACCGGTGTTGTCGTGGCGACCGTGATGGCTGTTGCCAAGATTGGCGACATCTTTGCCCTGCTCATGGCGCTGGTGACCCTGTGCATCCTGATTGTGTGGGTCATGATTCTGCTGACCTACCAGGCGTACAAGAAGGACCAGAAGGACGCCTCCTCCTTCACCGTGCTGGGTGGCCGCTTCACCGCAGGTCTGGCTCTGGCGGGTGTTCTGGCGACCCTGGGGGCAATGTTCATGCTGCCCGGCTCGGGTGTTCAGGAATCCATTATGGTCGGCATCGTCTTCTTCGTGCTGATTTCTATTGGGTACGCCATCTCGTCGAAGGTTCAGGGTGGTTATGAGCGCCCCGACCTGGACGCTATGCACGCTGACGAGGACACCAGCGCGGCACAGCACTAAATAGCGTGAAAGCCTTGCGAGGCTAAAACATCAAAGGCACCGGATGGGGGAGTACCCCCGTTCGGTGCCTTTCGCTTTTGTGCTCTAGACGGCGCCGTTCTGAGCGATGGGAGTGTGCCCGTAGAATAGTTAACTATTCGTACCCGTCAGCAAGGCAAGAAGCCACAGAAGCCGGGTGCGAGCACACATTGCACATCACGCCCCTAAGGCGTACTGACGGAAGGCACTTTCGTGTCCCATAACGACGATACCCGCAGCCACGCTGCAGCGGGGACCGCCGGGTCGCGCACCCTGAAGCGTTCTCTGTCCCACGGACAGATGACCATGATTGTGATGGGTTCTGCGCTCGGTACGGGCCTCTTCTTGGGTTCGGGCACCGCTATTGCGATGGCTGGTCCTGCGGTCATCCTCACTTACGCTATTGGTTCTGCGCTTGCTTCGGTGATTGGTGCGGCAACCGGCGAAATGGCGGTTCGCTACCCTGTCCGTGGCGGTTTTGGTACTATCGCTACCCGCTACCTGGGCCCCTTCGCGGGCTTTTTGACTCGCATTGCCTACTGGACTGCGACTGTTCTGATTGCCGGTGTTGAGCTGGTATCGGTGGCAACCTACCTGAATTATTGGTGGCCGCAGTTGCCTCTGTGGGTTGGTATTGCTGTGTTTGGTGTGGCGCTGATTGTGCTGAACCTGACGAGCGTGAAGTCTTTCGGCATGCTGGAGTTTTTCCTCTCGTCTATTAAGGTCATTTCGATTGTTGCCTTCCTGCTGGTGGGCCTGTGCCTGATTTTCTTCGGTCTGCCCGGTCACGCTGCGGTGGGTACCGCGAACCTCTTCAACGACGGCGGTTTCATGCCGAATGGCCCGCAGTCAGTGTGGCTGTCGCTGGCTGTTGTGATGTTCTCCTTCGGTGGTATTGAGATGATCTCGATCTCCGCTGCGGAGGCGAAGGACCCCTCCCGTTCGGTGCGTTCCTCGGCGAAGGCGATGATGGTTCGTTTGGCGACCTTCTACGTGCTGGCGGTTCTAATTGTTGTGGCTGTTATTCCGTGGCGTTCGGCCTCTGGCCTGGGCGACGCTGTGGATGCTTCCCCGTTCGTTCTGGTCTTTGAGCAGCTGGGCGTGCACGGTGTGGCGCACTTCGTGAACTTTGTGGTGCTGATTGCGGCGCTGTCGAGCGCGAACGCGAACCTGTACGCGGGTGCGCGTCTGCTGCACTCCCTGGCAGCTGACGGCATGGCGC
The DNA here is from genome assembly GCA_963542785.1 of Rothia mucilaginosa. Classification (GTDB taxonomy): domain Bacteria; phylum Actinomycetota; class Actinomycetes; order Actinomycetales; family Micrococcaceae; genus Rothia; species Rothia mucilaginosa_G. Next base: position 20,958 of record CAUUAD010000003.1, on the reverse strand, counting down.
CTCGCCAGCTGGCTCAGGTGAACCGTGCTGGCGTTCCGGCTCGCGCAGTGTGGGTGTCGACCAGCGGTATGGTGATTGCTATTCTGCTGGCTCTGTACAGCCCGAAGGAAGCGTTCCTCTCCATGATTTTTGTGATTATGGTGTGCGCGCTGACCGTGTGGGTTCTGATTCTTTTCGCGTACATCGTGTACAAGCGTGTTGAACCGGCAACGGGCGGTTTCCGCCTGTGGGGTGGTCAGTTCACCGCGGCGCTCGGTGTTCTGCTGCTCTTCGCGGTGTGGGTTGCGCTCTTCATGGTGCGCGGTTCCATGGTTCCGGCAATTGTGGGCGTGGGCTACTTTGTGGTGCTGAGCCTGCTGTACTTCGCCCGTATTCGCCACACTCACATGATTGATGAGCAGACCTTCGTGGAAGCTCAGCAGGCAACTGCCGAGTACGACGCCATGAAGTACGACGCTGATCATGCCCTGGAGACTGCGGCGAAGCTCGGCCGTTAAGGTTCTGCAGCTGCCGGGAGGGCCTGTGTTGGGGTCTGCTGAGACTCCAAGAAGGTAATAAACGAAAAATACGGAAAATTTCTGGAATTCCTCGTAATAAAACCGTAAAAATGCCGTTGGCCCTCAGGGCGGGTCTATCATAGACAGTGAACCGTATGATCTTGTATGCGTTCAAATGTCTGTGTGTTGGATGAGGCTCGAAAGCATCGTAGCTTTCGAGCCTCATCGCTTTAACCCATCAAATATATTTCTAGTACCCGAATCATCATCAGATGATTCATTTGCTGTACTTTGCGGATTCGTACGAATAGCTCCCTCACGGCGGCGGGGGAGTAGAGTTAAAACCATGCAAAGCCACGAAAAGAACCGCGAAAACACCCCCGAAAAGACTCCCACATCTGAGGCTGGCACCACCGACGAACTGCTGGTGCACGTACCCGCACGCTGGGGCGATATGGATGCCTACGGGCACGTCAACAATGTCGCTATCCTCTCGGTCATGGAAGAAGCCCGTGTGGCGCTCTTCGGTCCGCCGCCGTCCTCCGGGCAGAAGCCTACCGTGGCACCGCAACCTCCGATTCCGCTTTTTGACCTGGTTGCCGAGGGCGTGCAGGCGCTCATTGCCGAGCACGGCATCCGCTACCTGGCTCAGCTACCCTACACCGGTGAGCCCGTGCCGGTGCGCCTAAGCGTGGAGAAGGTCAGCGCCGCATCCGTGCGTATTGGCTACTCAATTCTCTCCCCGGTGGACGGCCGTGAATGCGTGCGTGCTTTTACCGTGCTGGCGTTCTGGGACTCCATTGCGGGGCGACTGACTCGACTGACCCCCGAGCAGCGTGACCTGCTGAGCTCCTACCTGCCGCAGAAGTAGAGGGCGCTCCGCTGTAATAAAACGGCATTGAACGGGGGTAAGCGTATGCTTTAAATACCTTCTGCAAAGGGTGCAAAAGGTTCATTCCCGGGAGAGATAACAATGTCGTTTCACCACACTCAGGCAGACCCCGCCGGCTGGGGTCGCCGCACGATGCGCGCCACCGGATGCGCCGCCGCCCTGCTTCTTGCCCTGACCGGTTGCTTTGGCGGTTCTAAGAGCGAAAACTCTTCGTCGACCCCAAGCCCCTCCAGCACGGCTAACCACTCGCAGTACCCGCTTCCTTCCTCCTCGGCGTCCCCGACGAAGAAGACCGAGCCGACCGTCACCGAAACCCAGGTGTCAGCTCCGGCAGAGAGCGCCGAGGCGAAGGCATCCGAATCTTCCGAACCCGCTGAAGCGAAGGGAACCCCCGCAACGGTCGCAAACCCCACAGCCGCTGCGACGCCCCGCGCACCCGAAAAGGTGGAGGCTGAGCGCGCCGCCGCCGGTGAGCGCTGCGGACACATCGGCCGCAAAGGCTACCTGAAGACCGGCGCGGAAATCATGGTGCTGCGCGGTACCGTGGACTGCGCCCACGCCCTGGACGTGCTGACCGAGTACGTCACCACCCCGCGTGCCGACGACAACACGACCCAGCACCAGGTTGCGAAGGTTCAGGACGCCACCTGCTACTGGAACCCGCAGTACGAGATGGTTGAGAACCGTCGCGAGGATCGCGGCGCCCCCGAGTGCACCATCGGTGAGGATGTCGCCTTTGTGGCTCGCCTGGACAATCCGGATGCTCCCCAGATTCCCTTCCTCATGGAGCCCTCCTACTACGATTCCGGTGCCGGCTACTACCGTTTCAAGAGCGATGACGAGCGCACCCTCTGCGAGCTGAACCCCGCGGACGGAACCCTGGTGTGCGAGCGCCGCACCGGCGAGCAGACCGGCAACGGTAACGGTGCTGTCGGCCGCACTTTTGCCGGTCCGGTGGAGGTGACTCGCATGAACTTCCTGACCGGCGCCAGCGAGGTGAATACCGTGAATGAGTCCTCGGCTCTGCACGCGGAAACCACCACCGCAAACACGAAGATAATGCACGCCTTGGATGTGGTGATCTTGCCCGTTGCTGAGGGCAAGCAGCTGACCTGCTTGGGCGAGATTGAGACTGGCTCGATGACCTGCCATGACGGGAACGGCCGCACTATTACGGTCGGTGGCAGGCGAGAAGGATAAGCGCCCGCGTCAGAGTTAATGAGCTGTCAATGAGTTGTGAAGAGCCAAGGAGGGGCTTCCCGCACTGCCGGGGAGCCCCTCTTATTGCGCTGTGCCTCTACCCGCTGTGTCCTAGCGGGGGCACCCTGTGGGTTCCTAAGATGCCGTATAGCTAGCTCACAGGTAGCGTCTTTAGAATACTGGTTAGGAACCCGAACCGATGACGCAGAAAGGTCACCATGCATCCGGCACAGAAGCACTCTACCCAGACTTCTTCTACTACCCTCCGTACCGCTCAGCGCTACAGCCCCGTAGCGCTCGGTGCCACGCTTCTGCTGGCGCTGTCGGCATGCTCCGGAGGCGCCACCACCGCCTCCCCGAGCGCTACCGTAGTCCCTAGCCCCAGCGCTACGAGCGCGAAGGCGACCCCCACTCGCACCGTAACGGTCACTGAAAGCACCCCGACTGCCGGTACTGTGCACACCCCCACCGCGGCGGCTACCGTGAGCCCCGGAACCATCACCACCGTAAGCCCGGCAACGACTGCTCAGGCGAGCGCGGCGGCGAGCTCCTCCGCATCGGCTAAGGCGAATACTTCGGCGAGTGCAGTGGCGAAGGCGTCGAGCACCGCGAGCCTGTCCAGCTCGGACGTTCAGTCCGCGGGTGGTAGCTGCGGCAGCATGGATGCTACCGGCTACCTGAAGCATAATGCGACCGTGCAGGTAGCCTCTGGCGCGGTGGATTGCCTGTTTGCGCGTGAGCTGATCCGCCAGTTTGTGGTGCAGAACCCCGCCGAGGTGACCGATAAGGCGAATGGTGAGCGTACCGTCATGTCGGCGCGCTGCTACTGGAAGCCGGGCGACGGCGCGGATCGCGCCACCCCCGAGTGCGTGTCGCTGGATGGTGGCAGCACCGTCATTACCGTGAAGCTGACCAACTAGTTTACGACTCACACCCGGCAAGGCACGGGTATTAAACACAAGCGCCGCGTTGACGTATCATTCGTCAACGCGGCGCTTTAGTATTCCCACCCGCAGGCGGGCAGAATCAGAGCTGGTGCGAGTTAGAACTCTCCGCGGGCACGGGTGACAAGCACATCATCCAGGCGGGCGAAGGTCGAACGCCAGGTGGTGCGTACCTCCTCGTGAACCGAGGCGGGCATGGGGCCAATCTCAATAACGATGCGGGTACCGGCTCCCACGCCGTCGGCGGTAATCACGGTTTCGGGGAAGAAACGGTGACGCTGGTACACCAGCACGCTACCGGGGTTGCCCAGGTAGTCGGGCAGCTGCTCTGCGTATTCGAGCTCCTTGAACGGTTCAATGCTCAAAAAGCGGCTCTGCAGAATGCAGGACACCGAGGGGTCAACCTCGTTGATCATGGACAGACGCTGCAGACCGCCGACAACGGGCTCCATGACAACGTCGGTGGGGCGCACATGCCAGCCTGCGGGGCCGTACCAGCGGACCAGCAGTTCGGGGTCCAGGTAGGCGCCGAAGACGTCCTCGACCGGGGCTGCGATCTCGTGGTCGAAGACGAGAAGCTCCTCATCGGGAACATGAGTGATGCTCATAGGGTTCTCCTTAAACGGGTTGAAGAGCGGGTTTAGGGCTTCTTACCGGAGTAGTAGTTGCCGAGGAACTCGTCACGGTACTCGAAGTAGGTGCCGTCCTTGATGGCTTCGCGGGCGTCGTCCACCATGCGCACGATGAAACGCTCATTGTGGATGGATGCGAGGGTCGCCGCCAGACGCTCGTCCGCCTTGAAGAGGTGGCGCAGGTAGGCGCGGGTGTAGTGGGTGCAGGTGTAGCAGTCGCAGCCCTCGTAGATGGGCGAGAAGTCCGCCTTGAAGCGCGCGTTGGTGATGTTGTAGCGGCCGGTGGGGGAGTAGACGGCGGCGTTGCGTGCCACGCGGGTGGGGGAGACGCAGTCGAAGGTGTCTACACCGTTCTCAATGCCGACGAAGATGTCGTCGGGTTCGGAGATGCCGAGCAGGTGGCGGGGCTTGGATTCGGGCAGCTCTTCGGCGCACCAGCGCACGATGGTGCCGAGGTTTTCCTTCTCGAGCGCACCGCCGATGCCGAAGCCGTCGAAGGGCATGGAGCCGAGGTCCTGGCATGCCTTGCGGCGCAGGTCCTCGTATTGCGCACCCTGAATGACGCCGAACAGTGCCTGGTAGGGCTTGCCCACGCGCTCAGCGGTCAGGCGCTGGTGCTCAGTGATGCAGCGCAGCGCCCACAGGCGGGTGCGTTCGAGCGCCTCCTCCTGGTAGCCGCGGGAGTTGTAGAGGGTGGTCAGCTCGTCGAAGGCAAACATGACGTCGGCACCGATCTGGTGCTGAACCTGCATGGACACCTCGGGGGTGAAGCGGTGGATCGAGCCGTCAATGTGCGACTTGAAGTTCACGCCGTCGTCGTCAATGTGGGCGAGGCGTTCCTTGCCCTTTGCCACGTCGTCGTCACCGAGGGGGCGGCCGTCGGCGCCCTTAGCGTCCGCGACGGTACCCATGTCGATCACCTTCTTGAAGCCGGAGCCCAGGCTCATGACCTGGAAGCCGCCGGAGTCGGTGAAGGTCGGGCCGTCCCAGTTCATGAAGGCGCCCAGGCCGCCTGCCGCGTCGAGGATTTCGGGGCCGGGCTGCAGGTACAGGTGGTAGGCGTTGGAGAGCAGAGCCTGAGCGCCGAGCTCCTTCATGGATTCGGGCAGGACCGCCTTGACGGTTGCCTTGGTGCCCACGGGGGTGAAGGCGGGGGTCTGGATCTGTCCGTGCGGGGTGGCGATGACACCGGTGCGTCCGCGGAACTGTCCGCCGTTGGCTTCTACACGTTCAGCGCTGGGGGAGGCGGTGTCCTCCAGGCGGCTGGTGATGGTGAAGCCAAAGTCCTCGGTGGGGAAAGAGTTATCTAGAACGCTCATTCTTCTCTCGATTGTTTGCTTTCCGTCTGAATGTCTATACCCTAGCCTACCGGACCCTAGTCTACCGGAAAACCCCGCCTCTCTTGTCGGAGGCGGGGTTTGCGGGGGTACAGCCAGATGTGGCTGGGTTGAGCGAGCCTTAGCCAGAGGAGTTAGCCAGCGAAGTCGCCGAGCATATCCACGGTCGGCACGAAGAAGAGGGTGCCGGTCACCGCGGTGCTGAAATCCAGCAGGCGGTCGTAGTTGGCACCATCCACTCCCATGAACATGTTCATGAGCATCTTCCGAACGGTCGAGAAGGTGCTGGCGTAGCAGATGAAGTAGGTGCCCAGCTCGTTGTTACCCACGGTGCCGAAGGGCATGTTGTCGCGAATAACCTTGAAGTCGTCACCGATATTGGCAAGAGCGGAGTGCGAGTTGGCGGGCTTCTCGTCCTCGCTCATCTCGATGTCCTCGTGCTTGGAGCGGCCAATGACCTTCTCCTGCTCGGAGACGGGCAGGGCGTTCCACGCGGTCATGTCGTGGATGTACTTCTGCACGAACTGGTAGCTGCCGCCCTTGTACATGGGGTCGTTGTCACCGATGATGCCGAAGTATTCGCGTGCCGCGGGGGTCTGCGGGTTTTCGGTGCCGTCCACGAAGCCGATGATGGAGCGGCCGTCCCAGTAGCGGAAGCCGTGCACCTCCTCGAGCACCTCGGCAATATCGCGCAGTGCCGCGGTAATAGCGGACGCCATATCGTAGGCGACGGACGGCTGGGTCGCGCGGATGTGGAAGTGCAAATCGCCGGGAGTGGACACCGCGGTGTGCTTATGGCCCCTAATCTCCTCGAACTCCACGAGCTCCTGCGGTAGCGGCTTGGGCAGATCCAGGGTCAGCCACGCGCTGTGGCTGATACCCAGCACAATGCTGGCGTTCTCGGGCGAGTAGCGGTTTGCGGCGGTGTGGTTGAGGTTAATGACGAGCCCGCAGAGGTTCTGGAACCCCTCAATGAGCGCATCCTGGCTGATGCCTTCCTTGAACTTCCACACCATGAAAATGGTGTTAGCGTTCGGGCTGGCAGTGACCTGTTGTGATTCTGGTGCAAACATAAAACTCACCGTACGCCCGTGTACACGCCCCCGCAATGAACCCAGCCCTAACCTTCTGCACAGGCCCTAACCTTCTGCACTGAACGGAGAAGATGAGGGCTGGAGGCAAAGAATCGTAGGGTTTTAGAAGCCGTACTTTAGAAGCCGTACTTTAGAAACTGTGGGAGGCGAGGTGACGCGCATGCGCCAGGCGCGCCGCCGTCTCAAAAATGGTCCACGCCTGCACCTGAGTGGACAGCTCCACCGGCGCACCGGGCTTCACGACCTTACTCATCGGCTCGGTGAACCGCGGGGAGAACTGTACGAGCGCCTTACCGCGAATCTCGTTCGGGTCAATGCCGTACTCGTTCATCGGCAGGTCGGGGTCGAATTCGCGGCGGCCCTCCCACAGGGCGCGGGCGGTCGAGTACACCAGGGTCGAGGCGAGCGCTCGCGCCTCGTCACTGAGCAGCGGCGAGGATGCCGCCATGCCCAGGTAGCGCACGAGAATGCCGGTGAACAGGCCGCCGTCGCCGTCGCCGTGCGAGATGAGGATGCGGCGGCGCGCACCGGAGAGGAACTCCACCTCTTCGGTCATGTGCTTGACGATGCCGACGATGAGGCGTTCGGCGCGTTCGGCGGGGTCCACCTCGCAGGGTACGCCGGAGGCGGCGAGGCTCAGCAGGGTACCGAGGGCGGTTCCCTGGTTGTAGGTGTATTCGCCGCGCTCGTACTCGTACTCGTACTCGTCGCCGCGCACGTTCACACCGTCAATATAGAGCGAACGTTCTGCATCCCAGAGGGTTTCGTTCATCCAGTCCATGAGCGCGGCGGCAGTCTTCGGGTCGCCCGCACGCGCATACGCCAGAGCGGTCGGCGCGGTCGCCGCAGCATTCACAAAATCACGCTTGGACTTGCGCCAACTCATGCCACCCACCGGGGAGAAACCCTTCGCCAGCTGCTCGAAGAGAGCCGCGCCAGCATCCTGAGCGGCAACGTCATTAGCGCCGGTCAGCTCAATGCAGAAGGAGTTCATGCGGCCCACCGCGAGGGTCAGCCACGCCATATCGTCAAAATAATCGTTCGCGAAGCGGCCGTAATTACGCACGTTAATGCCGCGCAACAGCGCGCGGGCGCGGTGCAACTCTTCCTGGGCGGCAGTAATATCGCCCTCGCGCAGGTGACGCTGACCGGCATCAATCACACAGTCCAGCAGGTGCGCCTGCCACCAGTAATGCCAAACGTTCAGGCGCTGGCTCAGCGGGCGCGGATCGGGCACCTGCACCGAACCGATGAGGGCACCGGGCACGCCGAGGATGCGATGCACAAAGGTATCGGTGACGCTGTCGGCTGCGGCAACGGCGTGCGAGGAGGTGCGCTGGGCGTACTCGCTAATCGACTCCAGAGACTGCTCGTTGTGGGAAGACGGCTGGGAATTCATGGACCCTCTGTAGTTGCGGTGAAGTATTACGTCTGAAATTATCCCACTTTTTGCCCTCTGAGCGCCCGGATGCTGTGGGCGGGCTCTCGGGCGTGATCCCTTTTCGAGAGCCCGCCGAGAAGATGCACCGCAGGGAACGGAGTGAACGCCACTCAAAAACCGGTTAGGCGCCGGCAGCCAGCGAACGCCCGCTGTACAGATCCACCCGCTCGCCGGTGATGGGGTGCTCAAAATGCAGGCTGTACGCCAGCAGCTGCAGCGGGTACTCCGGGCGGTCTGGGGCGTCGGGCAACACCAGCGGGTAGAGAACATCGCCCAGAATGGGGGAACCCAAAAGGTTCAGGTGCGCCCGTAGCTGGTGCGTCTTGCCGGTGTGAGGCGCCAAATCATAGAGCGCCCATTCTCGTTTTTCGTTGAGCGTAGGCTCGGCACGCCAGCCCTCAACCGCCTGAGCACTCGGGGTGAAAGTCCGCAGAATCTTCACGGTCGTCAGCGTATTCGGCTCCACACCCTGCGCCGCGCACTCTTGTACGGAAAGCTGCTGAACCTGCAGCTGATCACGAATCTTCTGAATATGCGAACGCACCTGCAGCCCCTCCGCACTCAACGCCTGCTCGGCGGCGGGGTCGGCGGGAACCGGCGCCACGGCGCGGTAGGTCTTCGACACCTGACGGTGCTGAAACATCATCTGGAAGGGGCGGCGCGCCTCCACTGTCTTAGCAAAAAGCAGCACGCCCGCGGTCGGGCGATCCAGGCGGTGAATCGGAATCAGCAACGGGTTCTGCTCACGCACCCGCAGCTTCGTCAGCGCGGTCTGCGCAATATAGGAACCGCGCGGGGTGGTCGGCAGAAAATGCGGCTTATCAATCGCCAGCACGTGCTCATCCTCGTAGAGCACCGGCATATCGGAGGGCAGCTGCGGCTCGTCGGCAAGCTCACGGAAGTACCAGATGCGCTCGCCCGGCATGTACGGGCTATCACCGGTCAGAATCGTGCCGTCGTCCAGGCGCACCTCGCCGGTGTCGAAGCGGGCGTGAATAATCTGCGGGTCGTTCGGGTAGAAGCGCGCAATCAGGTAATCCGCAATGGTTGCCGGGGTCGTATTGTTCGGGGTGAGCTCGGCGGGGAGCTCCTCCACAAGCGGTAGGATCAGCTGAATCGGGTCAATACCGTTCTTCTGAGCCAGCGGAGGGGTCAGCAGACGCCGATGCGTGCGGCGTGCCGGTTTCGCCTGATAGACGGCGCCGGACTGCATTCCCTGCTGCGTATCGGGCTGAGAGTTGGGCAGTGAGCTGGGCTGAGAGTTGGGCAGTGAGCTGGACTGCGGGCGTGCGGTGTTCTGTGCGGGCATGGCTCTACTCTACCGCCTGAACCCTATCACCTGAGCGGGGCGGGGACCGAGGTAAGCTGAGCCGGACTACCTACCGATGAGGTGGCTAGAAATATTGCCGCGGGGTTGGGTTTCGGGCAGCGGAATGCAGTTTTGTCTGACACTCATGAATGTTTGTGTGAATACGTGGAACAAAAAACGAAAACTTCACAAATTTTTGAAATTATTGGACATTTAATTTAAAAAAACTGCATTGATTTTACAAAAAACAGCGTTTAAGTGCGGTATTTTCGAAAATTCTGTCAAATCAGAAACTAATAACCCTCAATTTAGCCCCTGTGGTTTTTCTAAGTATAAAAGATGTGAAGCAAATAAATACCTGCTAACCTGGGCATCCTACGTCATAAACGCCTTAATAAAGGCTGAAAGTAGCCTTAAAGCGGTACGATTAAGACACAGAAGTTCGATATTTCGAACGAAGGGGTCGAAATGGGACAGAAACAGCGCAAGGGTGCAGAGAGTAAAGGAACACCCCCAATTACGGCGGTGCAATCAGACAATTCCAAAGCACCGGAAAATGCGATAGGAGAGGTTATGGAACATTCACAAAAGAATGCGGAGCCTCGCACCGGTGCCCTGCGCATGGAACCGCACGAACGCGAAGAGCAAATTCTGAAAATTGCTGCAGAACATTTCGCTCGACGCGGCGTACTCGGCGCCTCCATGAGCGCTATCGCCCGCGATGCAGGCATTACCCGCGCCCTGCTCTACCACTACTTCCCCGGCAAGGACTCCCTGGCGGCAGCCGTCACCCGACGCGAAGCCAACGCAGTCCTCGAAGCGCTCGGCGAGCACCACGAAAACCCCGAGGAAGCACTCCGCAGGGCGTTGCGCACCTACTTCCTCGTCGTAGCCGGTGTCCCCACCCCCGGTGGGGAGGACTTCCCGAACAACCCCACCGACTACCTCGAATGGATGCTCCAACGCACCGGCATGCCGATTAATGACCGCACCCGCGTCATCCTCGGAGGCTGGTTGCAGCTCGTCGACTACTTCGCCTTGCACGTCGTGCAGCTCAACCCCCGCGATCAGCGCACCGTTCGCTCTCGCGGGCTCGGGCTCGAAGAAGCCATCGACCTGTGCCTGGGTGCCGTGGACACCCTCACCGGCGGCTACTAGCCGACAATTCTGAAGGTACTAGGCGAGCACCCTAGACTTCCCGCTCCGATGTTTGGTTATGTGCTCCAGGGCAAAGGCGCCGTGGACATCCGGGCGGTTATTCCTCCGCCGCGCCGCTTGCGACGTGACGGATTCCGGGAATACCACCCGGTTCGTGAGTAGGGAGACATAATGCCCCGCACCCCCCTTCCGTGAGGGTGCGGGGCATTATGATGCTCAGGCTGAGATTGAGAGAAATAATTTAATCTGAGGCTAAGCTTGAAGTTCCGCTCAGTCTAAATGGAACGGCGTAGCGACAGGCCGCGAACCGTCGCGTAGAAACCCTGCGCCTGCAGCGCCGTACGCAGCGCCTCCACCGGATGCTCCATAGCCTCGCCTGTGGATGCACCCAGCGTGTGGGTGCTCAAAAGCTCCACATCGTTGACCTTCTCCACCGAAATCTTCTCCGCACCACCGGCGGACACCAGGCGCGCCAGGGCGGGGGCTGCTGCCTCCAGAAGTACCGGGTCGGTGGTGAAAGCCAGCAGGGTCTTCGCGCCACGCTCCACATACAGCACCGGTGCGCCGTCCACCAGCACCACGCAGGCACCCGCCTTGCGTGCCGGGCGGTGCTTGACCACTCCCACACCCTCACCCGCAAAAGACGGAATTGAGGGCCAGCTCAGCGCCGCACCGTACGGGTTCGCCGGGTCGGTCGCCGCCAACAGGGTCACCGTGAACGTGCCGTACACCTGTTCCGTATCGGTACGCTGCGCGGTGTAGGCGCTCGCACCAAAACCCTGTGGACCTGCGGGAACACTGAGACTATCGGCGGTAGAACGCAGCAGGTCCACCGTTGCGGGGGCGGCAAACTGCGCCGCACCCAAACCCTCAATAAAGTAGCCGCGACGAACCAGCGCACGATCCTCAGCCGCCGAATAAATCCGGTACAGCTGCGAGAACCCGCCGGCAGAATCCTCCACCTGCAAGCACCCGCGAGTCAGCACACCGTAGCGGTCCAGCAGCAGGTCGGCGCGTGCGAGCGCCGCAACCGTCGCCTCCACAGGCTCCTGCAGCAGTGAGTCCACGCGCGAGAAGCGGCCGCTATCCTGCGGGGCAACAGCGGGAGCGGCCGTATGGAGCCCGCCGCGGAGGGAATTGCCGCGCAGGGAACGCAGGCCGCGCCCGGCGGCAGGTGCAGAGTAACCGCTGGAACCATAATTATCAGCGCCGAAACCGCCCGCCATGCCGTTACCCATGGAGGCGCGCGCCGCCGCAATACGACCCGCACCGCGGCGACCCACCCGCGACAGACGCGCGGCAGGTGCCGGAGTCGGATGCGCACTGCGGACACCGGCAAGCATCGCCCGAACCGGCGCGAAACTATCGTTCGTCACCGCACCAGCCCACACCAGGCGCCACAGCGCCGCCGAAACCTCCGCCGCATCCGGGAAAGTCACCACCTGACCGGCAGGTGCCGCCGCACTCATCAGCTGCGCCACCCGCTCACGCAACGCCGGAACGAACAGGCCGCCGTGAGCCAGCGCCTCATAGATCGCGTGCTCCAGCGTGCCCGGAGCCTGCAGTGCCTCCCAGAGCTCGGGGTTCTCCGCGCGTAGCAGCTGCTCCGGGTAGTCCTCACCCAGAGTCAGCGAAGAACTCTCGCTCAAATGCAGGCGAATCCAGCCGTCAGACTTCTGCGCGCTACCGCCACCCAGCTGACCGGCACCGGTGAAGAACACGCGACCGCTCGCCATGAGCTCGTCCAGCAGGTGCGGCCGGTAGCCGGGCACGCGCGCCGGAAGAATCAGCGTCTCCAGCGCGGAAGCCGGTACGCGCACGCCCGCCAGCTGGTCGATGGCGGTGAGCAGATCTTCCGTGGCGGAGGCGGAACCTTGACCCGCATGTTCTGCACCGTTCTCTGCCACCGGGTTGGATGCCACCGGGCCGAGGGGTGCCACCCTCTCGCCCACCACCGTGGCGGCGCGGCGGGAGGGTATGAACGCACCGTAGGCGCTCGCCTCCGGCAGGGTCTGCGCAACCCGCACAGATAAAGAACGAACGTTCTGCCATGAAGGCAGGAAAACGCCATAGACCTGCGCCGATACCGGCTCAATCTCCTCACGCAACGCCGCCAGAGAACGGGCGCGAATCGTGCGCAAAACCTGCGCATCCACCCACTCAACACCGGCTGCCCCGGAGGCACGCAGCACCTCGGGCAGGAACTCGCCAGAGCTCAGGCGGCGCTGCCGCTGAAGACGCTGCAACACCGGAGTCAGCACGCCCACACCCACCGGGGTCAGGCGCGAAAAATGCTCCGCCGCCTGCTGCGCCGTAAAGGGAATATGGGTGCGCGCATAGCGAGAAACCAGGTCCTCAAGGGGTTCCGCGACCGGCTCCAGAAGGGCTGTAGGAAGTGCCGCGGCGGGCATGATGCCCAATCCATCGCGCAGGCGCGCCGCATCCTCAACCACCGCGTAGTACAGCTGCGACTCGGCGTTCTCCTCGGCGGAATCATCGGAGACACCCGCAAACGAGAACGCGCGGCGCAAGCGCACCAGCTGCTCAGCCAGCTCGCGCGCCTGATCCACGCTGGCGTGCGCGCCGTACTCCTCGCCGTAGTGTTCAGAGTCCTCGGACTCGCCTAAATCTTGAGAACCGTGTGCCGCAGCCTGCAGGCTGTCAGTCCGCAAACGCAGACTCAACTCCTGCGCGCTCAACGGACCCAGCTGGCGCAACAAATCCGCTACACCCTCCACCCCGGAGGCGCGGTAACGCTCACCGGTACGCTGCAGGCGCTGCTGAGTCTGCACCAGCACCGCCGGATCCAGCAGGTCACGCAGGCCGCTCGAACCCAGCAACTCGGCAAGCAGCGCCGGGTCCAGCGAGAGCGCGGCGGCGCGGCGTTCGGCGGCGGGCGCATCCCCGTCGTAGAGGTGCTCGGCAACGTACTCAAAGAGCAGGGTGCGCGCAAAAGGCGAAGGTTCGTTCGTCTCAACTTCCAGCATGGACACCGCCCGAGACTGCAACGAACGGTGTACCTGAACCAGCGCCGGAACATCGTACACATCCTGCAGGCACTCGCGCGCCGTCTCCAAAAGCACCGGAAAATCCGGGTACTTACGCGCCACATCCAGCAGCTGCGCCGCACGCTGACGCTGCTGCCACAGCGGGGTGCGCTTACCCGGATCACGGCGCGGCAACAGCAGGGCACGCGCCGCATTCTCACGGAACCGAGACGCAAAAAGCGCCGAATCGCCCACGCGTTCGGTGACGATCGCCTCCAGCTCGTCCGGGTCGAAAAGGAACAGGTCAGCGCCGGGCGGCACATCCTCCATGGCGGGCAGGCGCAGAATCAAGCCGTCATCGCTCGCCATGACGGATGCATCCACCCCGTACCGCTCCTCAATGCGGGCGCGCACCGCCAGCGCCCAGGGCGCGTGCACCCCGTAGCCGAGCGGCGAGTGCAGGACCACGCGCCAATCGCCCAGTTCGTCGCGGTGCCGTTCCACAATCATGCGGGTGTCGGAGGGAACCGCCCCGGTGGATTCTCGCTGCTCACGCAGGTAGGCGAGCAGATTATCGACCGCCCAGGTGTCCAGTCCGAGCTGTTCAAGCTGCTGGCGGGCGGCAGCGCTATCGGTGGCATCCAGGCTGGAGAGGGCGCGCGTGAACGCACCCGTCTGCACGCCCAGGGCGTAGGGGCGGCCCATGCGGTCGCCGTGCCAGAAGGGCAGGCGCGCGGGCTGACCGGGTGCGGGGGAGACCCGCACCGCGTCGTGCGTAATTTCTTCAATACGCCAACTGCTCGCGCCGAGAGTAATAACCTCGCCGGCGCGGGATTCGTACACCATTTCCTCGTCGAGCTCACCCACACGCTTGGGGCCGCGCTCCTCATCGCCGCTGACCAGGTAGACGGGGAAGAGCCCGCGGTCGGGAATTGTGCCGCCGCTGGTGACGGCGAGGCGTTGCGCACCGGGGCGGCCCTCAATACTTCCGGAGGGCGCCTCCTCGGTGGGGGTGCGGTCCCAGATGATGCGCGGGCGCAGTTCGGCGAACTCATCGGAGGGATAGCGTCCGGCGAGCATTTCGAGCACGGAGTCGAAGAGGGCGCGCGGTAGCTCGGCGTAGGGTGCGCTGCGGCGTAGCGCCTCGTACCAGGAGTCCACGCTGATGGGGCCCAATGCGCAGGCGGCGACGGTCTGCTGTGCGAGTACGTCCAGGGGGTTGGTGGGGACGGCAAGCGGTTCGAGGGTTCCGCTGCGCATGCCGGCGAGGGTGACGGTTGCACCGAGCAGGTCGCCGCGGTGCTTGGGGTAGAAGAATCCGCGTGAAATTTCGCCCACGCGGTGTCCGGCGCGACCCACGCGCTGCAGCGCGGAGGCGACCGAGGGAGGCGCGGCCACCTGGATTACGAGGTCCACGTGGCCCATATCGATGCCCAGTTCCAGGGAGCTGGTGGCGACCACGCAGCGCAGGGTTCCGCCCTTGAGCGCCTCCTCGATGAGGGTGCGCTGTTCCTTGGATACGGAGCCGTGGTGCGCACGGGCGAGCGGCGGCACCTCGGCGATGTCGCAGATGCCTGCCGCATAGTCTTCGGGATCAATTCCCTGCTTCGCGAGGACGCGGCGCAGGTGAATATCGTTGAGTGCCGCGGTGAGTTTTTCCGCTAGTCCGCGCGAGTTAACGAAAACAATCGTAGAACGGTTGTTCTCAATATGGTCGACGATGCGCTCCTGCACACGCGGCCAGATGGAGGTCTCGGGGCGCTCGCTATCGGCGGTGTCTCGCAATGCCTTTTCGCGCAGCTCCCCTTCTCGTAATACCTCTTCCGGGATGGTGAGCGTATTTTTGGGTGCGGCGTTATCGCCCTGTCGCGCCGGGTTTGCATGTCCGGTTTCTTGACCAGTTTCCTGCCCGGGGAATACGCCAATGGCATCTTCGAGCGTGTAGGGCGCGCTCGCGGTATCCTGCGGTGCCGCACTCTGAGTCGGCTCGTTAGTTGCAGATCCGCCAGAAGTCGAGCCGGCCGCACTGCTACCCTGCACCCCGCTACCCTGCATCTCCGAGGGCGCATATTCTGATGGGGCGTAGAGCCCCTGCCCGTAGTCGTTGGCGCCTCCGAGCGCCGCCATATCGGGCACGGGCACACTCAGGCGCAGGTCCCATTCTTTGGCAACTGGGCGGCTCATGATGGTCACCGGCTGAATGCCACCGAGGAACCGGGCGACCGCCTCCGGGTTTTCGACGGTTGCGGAGAGGCCAATGCGCTGTGCGGGCTTTTCGAGAAGCGCGTCGAGGCGTTCGAGGGATACTGCCAGGTGCGCGCCGCGTTTGGTGGCGGCAAGGTTGTGAATCTCATCCACGATCACGGTGGTCACGCCGGCGAGGGTGTTGCGGGCGGCGCTGGTGAGTATGAGGTAGAGGGATTCGGGGGTGGTGATGAGAATGTCGGGTGGGTTGCTGATGAGTTGGCGGCGTTCGCGTGCGGGGGTGTCGCCGCTGCGCACGCCCACGGTGATGCTCGGCTCGCCAGTGTCGTTGCCGCTCAGGCGGGTGATTCCGGCGAGGGGCGCGCGGAGGTTGCGTTCGACGTCCGCACCGAGTGCTTTGAGGGGTGAGATGTAGAGGATGCGCGTGCCGCCTGCGGTTCCGGCTTCGTGTTCGCGGTGTAGGGCGTCGAGTGCCCAGAGGAAGGCGGCGAGGGTTTTACCGGAACCGGTGGGGGCGATGATGAGGGTGTTGTTGCCGTTGCGGATGCTCTCCCAGGCGCCTTCTTGGGCGGCGGTGGGTGCGCTGAAGGTGGCGCGGAACCAGTCGCGTACGGGGGCTGAGAAGTGGGAGAGTGTGTCGGTCATGTATCTATTATGGCGGGGTTTATGGTGTGCGTCTCTTGAATTGTTGGGGGCGGGGCTGGAAGATGTGCTTGACAGGTTTCCACAGAGCATGTAATGTTTTACTTGTAAAGTAATAGATTGAGAGAACAACCCAAAGGAGTCTCACCATGACCCGCCTGAACGAAGAACAGCTCATCAGCCTCTTCCACGAGCCCCGCACCGTCTCCTCCTTCACCGAGGAGCCCGTCACCGACGAGCAGCTGCGCCGCATTCAGGAGCTGACCTTCTACGGCCCCACCGCCTTCAACAGCCAGCCCCTGCGCATCACCTGGATCAAGAGCCCCGAGGCACGCGAGCGCCTCGTCGCACACCTGGCAGATGGCAACAAGGCAAAGACCCAGGCGGCACCGGTGACCGCAATTCTTTCCGCAGACGCAAACTGGGTAGAGCACGCTGACACCTTCAACCCCCACGCTGCCGGCTTCATCAAGGGCTTCTACACCACCGAGGAGCTTGCTACCCCCGCCGCTGAGCTGAGCGCTCACCTGCAGGCAGGCTACTTCATCACCGCGATCCGTGCACTCGGCCTGGATGCCGGCCCCATGACCGGCGCAGACTTCGCCGGCATCAAGAAGGAATTCTTCGCGGATAACGCAGAGATCCCCTTCCTCGTCGTCAACATCGGTCACGGCGAGGCTCCCGCATACCCGCGCGGTGCACGCTTCAGCCACGAGGACGTCACCCGCTCCCTCTAAGAGCATGCGGATACGGTATAGCTCAAGCTAAACCCCAGGTTTAAAGATAGTTCAAGGGCGGTTCCCCATCACAGGGAACCGCCCTTGAACTATATGCGCACCAAAGGTGCCAGGTATTCACATCTGCAATGCCGCTTTAGCGGGCACCAAACTGGCCCACCGACAGCTGCGGAACAGACGAGGAACAAGCGGTCGTATCCAGCGGAACAATCACGCCACCGGAACCGGAGGGAAGACCCACCAGGAAGCCCTGAACCGGGCGGCTGCCGCAATCATCGCCGAAGCGTGCCGGGTACACCGAACGCAGTACCGCGGTGGTGCTATCGCCGGGGTTAAGGGTTACGCCCGCAGGGTTCATGTACTCATCGGAGGTGGAAGCCTCACGACCAACCCAGGTTCCCGAAGAACCCGCATGCACCACACGCGGGTAGCCGCGCAGGGTGCAGGGGGAGTTCGAGGAGTTCTGGAAGTACAGGGTGTAGTTTCGGGCGCCGGGGGAGCCTTCTCCAATGGCAACCGAAACGTTCAGGTCGTCCAGATCGCACTGGGTCGGTCCCTCAGCAGCGTTATTGTTGGAGGAGTTAGAGGACTTCTCCGAAGAGCTCGAAGAATTCGAGGAGTTGGAAGAATTCGACGAGTTCGAGGAACCGGAGGAGTTCGAAGAGTTGCCCGAAGAGCGAGAACCCGACTGCGAAGACGAGTCTGAGCTCTTCTGGGAATCCTGCTGAGAATCAGAGTCGTCCGACTTGTTCTGCTCGGAACCCTCGTGGGAGGACTCAGAAGAATGAGAGTCAGAGCTCTGCTTCGACTCGTGAGTCTCGGTGTGGGAGGAAGACTCGGAGTGCTCAGAGGAAGACTCGTGGTGTTCCGCGTCGGGGGAGTTCACCACGGTAATGGAGCCCGGGCTCACCGAAGGGGTAGCCCCGTCGGAGGCTACTCGAATCGTGCCGGGCTTGACCGAAGCCGAAGCGCTCGGCTGTGCCGAGGTGCCTTCAGCTTCCTGACCGGCCTGGGACGCGCCGCATCCACTGAGCGCTAGCACGCAACAGAGGAGGGTGGTTGATGCGAGTACCTGAGCCGATTTAAACATGATTACATCGCCGCCTGCATTTGGATTTCTGCTCCGTCCATACCGGGGGCGTACTCGACCTGGCAGCACAGGCGAGAGTACTCGTTGGCGACATCGTCGACCATGTCGAGCAGGTCCTGCTCAGCTTCGGTGCGCTCACCGGAAGCCTCGAAGTGCTCGGGGTCGATGAAGCCGTGGCAGGTAGCGCAGGATGCGTTACCACCGCAGGTTGCGAGGACCGGCACGCCGTTAGCCTGGAGGGTTTCCAGGAGGGTGTGGTGGTCTTCCCACTGAATGTCGTAGTTTACGCCTGCTTCGTCAGTGACCTTAATCGTTACGCCCATGCGTTCTCCTTCTTCTGTAGTGATGCGTTTCTATTGTAGAGGTAGGGGCTGTTATTCACCGTACTTTGTGGCGCATCCCCAACCCTACCGTCACGCATATCACGGGAACGCATATTAATTTTTATGCTGAGTAGCATGTCTGTATTGCCCCCAGTCTACCCCGTATTGCCCTGACAACGCGGGATATAGGCGCATATGAATACTGCCCCCAGATGCAAAGACATGCTGGGGGCAGTATAAAGAACCGGCACGCGGGCGCGCTTCAACGGCTATGCTTCAACTGTGACGAAGACCTACTCGGATTCCTTCTCCGCCGTCTTCTCCGCGCTCTTCTCGGCGTCCTGCTTTTCTGCGCTGTGGTCATCAGTATTCTGGGTGTTTCGTCCCGAGCCGCGCACAATACCGCGTACACTATCGCGCGGATCAGCGTAACGCAGGTCGATACCGAAGGTATTGCGGATCTGGCGCGCCGAGTTCAGGTGCCAGCGCTGCGAATCCGAGGGGGTTACGGAGGTGACCGCCTTCTGACCCGGAGCCAGCTTCTCATGGCGAATATCGTAGTGTTTACCGCCCATGGTGATGGTGAAGCCGTGCTCCTGCAGCAACTGCACGAACGCATCCACATCGTGCGGAATCTTGCGGCCGCGCTGCCTCTTTGTACCGCTCATCCTCGGCTGCGACTCGAAGGGGTTGCGGCTGGGCGCGGCGCCGCGACTAATGCGAATGACCTGCTGGTCGGAGTGCGAGAACTCCACCTGGTAGCCGTTGAGCGAGTACACGGTGCGGCTACTGCCGGGAATCGGGCGGCGGTCCTCGGCCTCATCCAGGATGCGGGCAATGTACTCGCCGGTCAGTCCGAGCGATTTGAGCTGAGCCTGAGCCTCGGGGGAGAGCTGGTAGCCTCCGGCGAGAGCCTGCAGCGGGCGTAGCGCGAGCACCTCGGCGGTCAGGGGGTTGAGCACCACCTGGTAGCCTTCCTCTTCATGCGTGTAGAGGGTGACTTCTCGGCCGTAGCGGTTCTCTTGCGCGCTTTCTTGAACCACCGTGCTTGCGGGGGATTCGATGATGTCCAGAAGCAGCTCGTAGGTGAGCCCGTGGCGCATCATGTAATCCATTACGCCGGGGAGCACACCGTAGATGCGGCGGCGCGGCGGCACGTCACCGTAGAATTCCTTCTCGATGCGCGCGGCAATACGCTGGTTCTCCAGCGGCACCTCGGTCAGCGGAATGAGGCGCTGGTTGGAGGGGCGAATCTTGGCGCGTGCGGCGGCGGGCTTGGGCGCCTGACGGTATGCGTCCACGAGTGCCTGCTGCTGCTCCACGAATTCCTGGGCAATGAGCGGTAGGAGGGTGAAGTAGAGCTCTGCCGCTTCGGGCTTGAGCGCGCCGTTCTCATCGAGCAGGGAAGCGCCGTCCTTGGAGAGCAAATCCCACGGCTTATCGCTTGCACTGTTCTCTTCGGAACCCTGCTCATCCCGGTAGCTATAGGTTGCGAGGGAGGCAAGCTCCTGCAGGCGAACGTACACCTCAAGAGGAACGGTAATCTGCTTAGCGGACATTATTTCTCCTCCTCAACGGTGTTTTCTGCCTGGGCTGCGCCATCTTCTGCCCAATCAGCGGCATTTTCTGGTTCTTCCGCCTGCTGAGCCAGAGCATTACTGAGCTCTTCGAGCTGCGCCTTGCGCAGGGTTTCGGCGTGCAGGTGATGGAAATCCGGGGTCTTCGCCAGAGCCATAACGGTCCGCTCATCGGGCGAAATCGCAATTTCCAGACCCTGCGCCGCGTAGATGCGGGTCCAGCCTTCAGCCATGCGCACGCTCTCGGGGTTGCTCAGGGCATGAAGCATCAGATCGAAGACGAAGGGCGGGTTCTTCTTCAAGAAGGTGCGGGCGCGCTCGCTGAATTCGAGTTCCAGGGCGTTGAGCGAGTTGTATTCGCCCTGCGCCAGGGATGCCTGCGCCGCTTCGTTGTATTCGGCGTCGTATTCGTCAATGACCGTAATGACTTCTGCGGAGGCGGTGTTGACGTCCACCCGGTAATCGTCGTGGGTGAAGCGAATCGTCCAGTCGTTGAGTCGTTCTGCCGCGCCTTCACGCAGGATGGTGCGCACGAGCTCTTCGCTGATGTTTTCGCGTTCGAGGCGGGCGCGCAGGCTCGGGCGCAGGCGGTAGCTGCGTTCGCGGTCCTCGGCGGTAATGGCGCGAGGTGCGGCGGCTACCGGTTCTGCTGCGGGCGCGCTCGGGGTGGACGCGGCAGGCATCGGTACACCTGGTTTCGGTGCTGCAGGCTTCGGCGCGCTCGGCAACGACTGGCTGAGCACGGGCAACTCGTCAACAGGTGCCTGCTCGGTAGCTGCTGCCGACTGCGCGGCTTCTTCGGCTACCTGCTGCCGGACACGCAGACCCTCCAGGTACTCTTCGATGCGCGGCGGGCGGTAGGTCAGCGTGGACTTGCGGAACATGCCGGGGGA
>CAUUAD010000002.1:0-47139 GCA_963542785.1 Rothia mucilaginosa | reverse complement strand
TCCGTCAGCCTCCTCAGCCCGGCGAGCGCATTGTGCGCCACAGCCTTGATCTTCCGTCCGCTCGTGGCCTGTCGAAGAACGAGCTGGCTGCGGTCACCGATGATTTTGCGCAGGCGTGCGTGGAGCAGGCACTGTACGCCCCGGATATTATTCACGCCCACTATTGGCTGTCGGGTCAGGCTGCGGCTCGTGCATCCCAGCTGTGGTCGGCTCAGGGCGTTGGATTCCCGGTTCCTGTTCTTTTTACTCCGCATACGACGGCTGCCACCAAGGATGCGCGCCGCGGCGAGGGCGAGGCCCCCGAACCGGAAGAACGCTATACCGCCGAGCGCCTCATGAGTAGCTCCGCGAGCCGGGTGATTGTGAATACTCCCCTGGAGGCGCAGCAGATGGGCGAGTACTACGGTACGGACGCGCAGAAGCTTACCATTATCCCGCCGGGTGTTGACACCTCGATTTTCCATACGATTCCTGGCGTGCATCCGCTCAATGACACCTCGGAGACTCGTTGCCGCATTGTTTTTGCCGGTAGGCCTCAGCCGTTGAAGGGTCCGCATCTGCTGGTGGAAGCGCTCGCGCTGCTCCCGGATGACCTGCAGGTGGATGTGGACATTATTGGTCGTTCCGATTCGGATTATGAGCGCCGCCTCCTGGAGCGCGCGGAGCAGCTGGGTGTGGCAGATCGAGTGCATTTGAAGGACCCGGTTCCAGCGTCTGAGTTGGCGAATATTTTCCGTGCCGCCGATATTGTGGCGTCCCCGTCGTCATCTGAAACGTTCGGGTTGGTGGCTCTGGAGGCGCAGGCGTGCGGCGCGGCGGTGCTCGCTACGGATGCTGACGGTCTGCGCTATGCGGTGGAGAACCACCGTACGGGTCTGCTGGTGGCGCCTCGTACTCCGCAGCGTTGGGCTGCGGCTATTGAGCGTCTGGTGCGTGCCCCGTATCTGCGTCATTCGTTGGGTGCGAACGCCGCGGCGCGTGCCCGCACGATGGGTTGGGATCAGACGGCGCGCCGAACCCTTGAAGCTTATGCCGAGGTACGTCAGGGTATCTCGCAGTAATGTATTTTTCACGTTGTGAGGAGTTTTAATGTCTTTCTCGATGAGCCGCGATGAGTTCGCCGCGTACCTGGATTCTGTGCGTATTACCGGCGAGGTGGCAACCGCCCGAGAGAATAACCTGGACCATATTCAGGGTTTCCTGGACGGTAATGAGCACCTTGAGTTTGGTGTGCAGTGGACCCGCGAATGGGATTACGATTCGGTGTTTGAGGTGATGGTCCGCCGCGCGGGTCTGAACCCGGACCGTTCGCATACTCACGGTCAGGACACTATTGGTGCCGAGCAGTGCATCAGCGCGCTGGAGGAGTACGCCCGTATCTTTGGCGAGGCGGTGCGTGCGGGTTCTCGTATTCTGTTTGCGACCGGTCACCCGGCGGGTCTGTTCCCCATGTATGCGGTGATGGCTGCGGCAGCGAAGGCTGCCGGTGCTGAGGTTCTTCAGATTGAGGAGGGCGAGCGCTTCCTGGACGGTGACGTCCGCCAGATTATGGATGTCGTGATGTTTGAGCAGTACGGTAATCTGCAGCATACGCATTTCCCTGGCCCGATGCGCATCGCGCTGGATCAGTTGAAGGCGCGCGGTGTGACTCCGGATCTGGTGGTTTCGGATCACGGTATGGCTGGTTATGCTTCTTCGACCTGTAAGTTGCTGACGATTGGTATTGCGGATTGTAATGATCCGGGTCTGTTTGTGGCGGCTGAGCAGGGGGATCTGCCGGTGTGTGTGCCGATGGACGATAACGTTCCGCCGCGTCGTTATGAGCCGATGATTGATTTCATTTTGGATCGTGCGGGGCTTGAGCGTCCTTAATGTCCCTTTTACACCGTGTGTGTAGGGTTTGTTATTGAGCCTCCGGGGTTTGTCTTTTATCTGTCGGTTATTGTTTTCCTGCAAGTGCGTGAAACATGCTGATGGTTTTGGGGTTTCTTAGCTCCACTAGGTATTCTTCCCGAAGGCCCTTTTTTCTTCTTTTTCTGTGATTTATTTCATCACGCTCAAGAGGCTTTGAGTCTTCATTATTCGTGCCGCAAGACCCCCGACCCCGTAGAATAGTTTACGGAACACGTTTATGTGCTCTTTGGATTCATATAGCGTTCCACTAGGCGCCTTACCAGCGCCTTTACCGTAGTCTCTGCCACTATTCACTCAGCAAGATTATTGGTTCACTCATTCATTCAGGACAACGACTAGGACACGATTCCCTATTCACCGATAATTAGGGGTAAATGTGCCTATTCGCCGCTCTCAGTCCACGACACAGGACAAATTTCCGGGGAAGATTACACCGTTGAAAGTACAAGATCGTCTTAAAAAAATGTGGGGTTCAGACTTCGTCGTCAAGCGAAGCTGGCATCCCAAGGTTCAGCGCGCCCTTTACTTTGGCGATTTTCTCGCCATTGCTATTGCGGTTGTCGCTGCGCATCTGATTCGTTTCGGGTGGGAGAATGCTGACCTGCCCTATGTGAACGTTTGGCCTATTAACGCCCTGGATGGCCGTATTCCCGCTATTGATTACATCTTCCTGGGCGTTGGTATGGTTGTCGGCTGGTGGTTTATCCTCCAGGTGAACGGCTCCCGCAGCCTGCGCATCATGGGGTTCGGCACTGAGGAGTACCGCCTCATTACTCGCGGTACTACTTACTTTTTCTGTCTGCTGATTATTCTGGCGTTCTTCCTTAAGGTTGACGTCACCCGCATGTACCTACTGATTGCTTACCCGCTGGGTCTGTTCCTTCTGCTCGTTGAGCGTTGGCTGATTCGTCAGGGTCTGGTGCGTTCGCGTACTCGCGGTCGTGCGTTGACTCGCGTCATGATTATTTCTGATGTGACGACTGGTCAGCACCTGTACAAGAACCTGAAGGATGTGGTTGCTTCCGGCCTGTCCCCCGCTGCGTTCTACCTGCCCGGTTTCACCCCGGGTACTACTGTTGCTGGCGCTCCGATTCCGGTCCTTGGTTACAGCACTTCTCCGGCTGACATTATGGAGGCCATCCGCGAGAACGATATTCACATGGTCGCGGTTACGAATGGTCACCACTTGAGCCCGGATCAGGTTCGCCTGCTGGGTTGGAAGCTTGCTGACGCGCATATTTCGCTGATTATGGCTCCTGCGACGACCGACATTGCTGGTCCGCGAATGCACATGCAGCCGTTGAATGGTCTACCGCTGGTGCACGTGTCGACGCCGCGTATTACCGGTCTGTCGGCGTTCTTCAAGCGCGCTGTGGATGTTGTGTCTTCGGGTCTGGGTTTGATTCTGCTGTCTCCGCTGTTCCTGGTGGTGGCGCTGCTGGTCAAGCGTGATGGCGGTCCGGTCTTCTTCCTGCAGAACCGTGTGGGTCTGAACGGTGAGCTTTTCAAGATGGTGAAGTTCCGTTCGATGCGTACTGATGCTGAAGAGGTTAAGAAGCGTCTCATGGAGCAGAACGAGGGTAACGGCGTGCTCTTCAAGATGAAGGACGACCCGCGTATTACCCCCGTCGGTAAGTTCATCCGTAAGTATTCGATTGATGAGCTGCCTCAGCTGTGGAACGTGTTCATTGGCGATATGTCGCTGGTGGGTCCGCGTCCTCCGCTGGTTGAAGAAGTTGAGCAGTACGAGGATATTGCGTACCGCCGCCTGCTGGTGAAGCCGGGTATTACCGGTCTGTGGCAGGTTTCGGGTCGTAGTGATCTTTCGTGGGAAGAGTCGGTTCGTCTGGATCTCTACTATGTTGAGAACTGGTCGCTTACCGGTGACTTCATTATTCTTCTGCGTACCGTCCGTGCGGTTTTCGCTAAGGAAGGCGCGTACTAAGAAGGATTGTGGGAGTTTCTCCCACCGATGCGTATGCCGGTTTTTAGTGATGCTGTCCCGGCACAGGCAGCTCGGTATCGTACATTGATATAAACGCGTTGAAGGGGCGTGAATCCATTTCCGGTGGATTCACGCCCCTTCTGCATCCCCAGGGTGTCTGGGGAGCTCTTCCCTTCGTCTTGAACCGAGAGTCAGAGCGTTAGGGGTGTTCCGCTCCCCTATTCGGCGATGAGTCGCGCAATGACTTCGGGGAGCATATCCGCGACGCGGGTTGCCGGGGCGGGACCCAGCAGCGCGTCCTTGACGCTTCCGGTGGTGCTGGCGCGTGCTGCTTCGCCGTGCAGGTAAACTGCGAGCGCACCGACGGAGGCGAAGGTGCAGCCTTCCAGGGTTTCTCCGCGGGCGTCGAAGGCGGCTACGGTCTGGGCGAGCAGTGCGCCGTAGATGCCGGTGAGGGTGTCGCCGCTACCTGCGGTGGCAAGCCAGGGGCTTCCTCCGGCAACACTGTAGGTAGCGCCGTTGGGTGCCGCAATGAGCGTGTACCCGCCCTTGAGCATGACGGTGGCGCCGGAGAGCTCGGAGGCGGCACGCACCCAGCGGAAGGGCTCTGCGTCGATGTCCTTGCGGCTGGGTACGATTGCGTCGCCCAGGTGCTTTGTCCAGATTTCGGGGGCGAGCTCGTGCACGATGCGCAGGAAGCGTTCGAGTTCCGCCGCGTGCGGGGTGAGAATCTTGTGGGAGCCGAGGTGCTTGCCGGTTGCCATGTATTCTGCCGCCAGGTCGCAGGCGCCCGCGTCGAGGATGGCGGGTTCGGGCGAGTGGAGCAGGTAGCGGTTCTTATCCAGCGAATCGTGGCTGGATCCGGAGCCGCCCGCCCAGACGGTGACCCTCTGCAGGGCGGGTGCGCCGCTGAAGTAGACGGTTTCGGGGTTGTGGGCAATCATGAGCTGGCGCAGTTCGTGGGAGTTGGCGTTGAAGCGAACCATGCCCACGCCGGTGTTGAGAGCGGCACGCACACTCATGAGGGCTGCGCCGGGGTATTCTAGGCTTCCAGTGAGCATGCCGAGTACGCCGCGGGTGTACTTGTGGGAGTGTTCGTCGGGTACTTCGATGAGCTCGCGGTAGTCTTCGCGCTCGAGGACGCGCAGGGCGGGCTTGTGAGCGTCGAGGGCTTCGGGCACGCCCAGGTCGTAGAGTTTGATGTCTCCGGAGTGGACGCTGTGGCTGGTGCCTGCCGGCAGCTTGTGACCGATGAAGGTGACGGTGCGATCGGCGCGCAGGGAGGGTTCGTGCACGGTTCCGCGGTTGTTGTCGACTCCGGAGGGGGTGTCTACGGCAAGGACTGCGCCGAGCTTACCGTCGAGCTGCGCTGCACGGAGTACGCCCAGGTATTCGCCGGCGCTACCGCGTACGGCGCCGCTGGAACCGGTACCGAGGATGCCGTCGATGGTCAGGTCGTAGCCGGCAAGCTGCTCGTGGGTGTGTTCGGGGTCGAGCACGCGGGTGCCTTCGCCACCTTCGCGGGCAATGAGTTCGAGGTTCTTTTCGCTGGGGTCAAAGATGACTGCATCAACACGGTGACCCTTGGCGCTAAGGCGGGCGCCGGCGTAGATGGTGTCTGCGCCGTTGTTGCCCGGACCGATGAGCAACAGGATTTTGGCGTTGTCCTTGCCGCGGAGCAAATCCTGTGCTTCGGCTGCGACGGCGTCTGCGGCGCGTTGCATGAGGTAGCCGTCGTAGTCGGCGGCTTCGATGTAGGGCTTTTCTGCTTCGCGTACCTGGGAAGCAGTGTAGATGAGCTTCATTGCTGTCTCCTTGGGTGGCACCGTGCGGGCCTTAGGGGGGTCACCGGATGTGGTGTTGATGCGGCTCTGCGTTAATCGTCGGTGGCGTTAGTTTTCGTCGATAGTATCGTCGCCGGCGATGACGCTGAGTCGGTAGCTTTCGGGGTTGAACTTTTGCAGGTGCGCCAGTTCTGCATCGCTGAGGTATTCGGCGGTGGCGATGGCGATGGCAACAGGTTCGTCGTGGGTCAGCGAGAGGTGGATGCGGTTGATGCCGAGTTCTTTGGCTCGGCGGGCGATGGTGCCCTGAACGATGAGGTAGGGTTGGCCGCTTTCGGCGGTGGCGACTTCGCAGTCTTGCCAGTTGAGTCCGGCGGGTGCTCCGAGTACTTTTGCGACGGCTTCTTTGGCGGCAAATCGTACGGCTTGGGAGCGTACGTTCCGGGTGCGTTCGTTGGGGGTGAAGACGCGGCGGACGAAGGCGGGTGTTTCGGTCACGATTCGCTCGAATCGTTCAATGTTGACGGTATCTACGCCGATTCCCATAATCATGAGCTTCACCTTTTACGGTAGGGGTGGTAACCGCGTCCTGTTTGCGGTTTCTCTTGTTTTAAGTCTAGCGAGATTCGTTTCTTTTAGGTGGGATAGCGTCAAATATGACGCATGGTTGATGCCTGTTTCACAGCGTCTGTTTTTGTTGGTTTATCCACGAATAACCGCCAGGTTAAACGACAAGGGCGGTGGTTGAGTTCTTAGAGAACTCAACCACCGCCCTTTCGTTATCGCCGAGGCAATTTCCGAGGATTACTCCAGATGATTACTTCTGAGGATTACTCCACGGTCACGGACTTTGCGAGGTTACGCGGCTGGTCAACGTCCAGGCCCTTAGCTTCTGCCAGTGCGCATGCGAAAATCTGCAGGGGCACGGTTGTCAGCAGGGGCTGCAGCAGCGAGGGGCATGCCGGGACGGTGATGAGGCGGTCTGCGTAGGGTTTGACGGCCTCGTCGCCTTCCTCGGCGATGACGATGGTGAAGGCGCCGCGAGCGCGCACTTCCTGGATGTTGGAGACGACCTTGCCGTGCAGGGAGTCGCGACCGTTTGCGGAGGGAACCACTACGATGACCGGCTGGCCTTCATCGATCAGTGCGATGGGGCCGTGCTTGAGCTCGCCTGCGGCGAAGCCTTCAGCGTGGATGTAGGTGATTTCCTTGAGCTTGAGTGCGCCTTCCATTGCGACGGGGAAGCCCACGTGGCGGCCGAGGAAGATCACGGAGGTGGCATCCTTCATTTCGACGCCCAGTTCCTTGACCTGGGCGTCGTTGTCGATGACCTTCTGGATCTTTGCGGGCATATTCTGCAGCTCGGCGAGGATCGAAGCAATTTCGTCCTTGTACTTGTTGCCGCGCAGCTGTGCCAGGTACAGGCCAAGCAGGTATGCTGCGGTGATCTGTGCCAGGAATGCCTTGGTGGATGCCACCGCGATTTCGGGGCCTGCGTGGGTGTACAGCGCAGCGTCGGATTCGCGGGGCAGGGTCGAGCCGTGGGTGTTGCAGATGGAGATAACCTTTGCGCCCTGTTCGCGTGCGTGGCGCACTGCCATCAGGGTGTCCATGGTTTCACCAGACTGCGAGAGTGCCACGATGAGGGTCTTCTCGTTCACGATGGGGTCGCGGTAGCGGAACTCGTGTGCGAGCTCAACCTCGGTGGGGATGCGGCACCAGTGCTCGATGGCGTAGCGTGCCACCTGGCCTGCGTATGCTGCGGTACCACATGCAACAACGATAATCTTGTCAATCGAGCGCAGCACCGAGTCGTCGATGTTCAGCTCGTCGAGGGTCAGGTTGCCGTTCTCGTCGAGGCGGCCCATGAGGGTCTGCTCAACAGCTGCGGGCTGCTCGTGGATTTCCTTCTCCATGAAGGAGTTGTAGCCGCCCTTTTCAGCTGCTGCTGCGTCCCATTCGATGTGGAAGGGCTTGCCCTCTGCGGGGTTGCCTTCGAAGTCGATGATGGAGTAGTCGGTGCCGGTGATGGTCACGATCTGGTCCTGACCCATCTCGACGGCTTCCTTGGTGTAATCAATGAACGCGGAGACGTCCGAGCCGAGGAAGTTCTCGTTCTCACCCAGGCCGATGACCAGCGGGGAGTTGCGGCGGGTTGCCACAACGCGGTCCGGGTGGTCGGCGTGGATAGCCAGGATGGTGAATGCACCTTCGAGGCGGTTGGATGCGACGCGTACTGCCTCGGTGAGGTCACCGGTACCGAGCTTGTTGTAGATGCTTGCGATGGTTGCTGCAGCTACCTCGGTGTCGGTCTGGGATGCGAACTCTACGCCTTCGGCGAGCAGTTCTGCACGCAGTTCTGCGAAGTTTTCGATAATACCGTTGTGTACGACGGCGAGGCGGCCGTTGTCGACAACGTGGGGGTGAGCGTTGTTGTCGGTGGGTCCACCGTGGGTTGCCCAACGGGTGTGACCGATACCAATCTGGGAGTCCGGCAGGGGGTGTTCCTTGACCTCGTTTTCGAGGTTCAGGAGCTTGCCTGCCTTCTTACGGAATACGATGCCTTCGGGGCACACGAGTGCCACGCCAGCAGAGTCATAGCCGCGGTATTCCTGGCGGCGCAGACCTTCGAGGACCACATCGTATGCGTTGTGGTCAAACTTGTTACCGTCCGGAGCAGTGTCCAGACCTACATATCCTACGATTCCACACATGCTATAAGTTTATCCCACAAGTATCCAGATATGCGCACGGTGAAATACCGTTATGCGTCACGTTTAATGTGGCTTTCCTAGCTTTTCAGGTTTTACCCTTTTCTTTCCATCAATTTATTTCTACAAACAAACCGTGAGGGTGGGTATTTTCCCCGCGGGCTGAAAGTTCGTACACTTAGATAAATGAGCACCGCACCGTATTTTTCTGGCGATGACCGCTTCATGCATCTTGACCGTTCCCGTTGGTCGCACCTAGCCGATGAGATTTCTGTCCCCCTCAGTGCTGAGGAAATTGAGTCTCTTCGTGGTCTGGGTGAAACTGTCGACCTTGAAGAGGTGCAGCGTATTTATCTGCCGGTTTCTCGCCTTCTTAATCTGTATGTAACTGCCGCATCCTCGTTGAACCATATGACGAATGATTTTCTGCATGTGTCTCAGCGTCGCGTCCCGTTCATTATTGGTGTGGCGGGTTCTGTTGCTGTGGGTAAGTCGACGACGGCTCGTATTTTGCAGGCTCTTTTGAGTCGCTGGCCTTCGACTCCGAAGGTTCAGTTGGTGACTACGGATGGTTTCTTGTACCCGAATGCGGAGCTTCAGCGTCGCGGCATTATGCACCGCAAGGGTTTCCCGGAGTCTTATGATCGCCGCACCCTGTTGAATTTTGTGTCGCAGGTGAAATCCGGTGCCGAGCGTGTGGTGGCGCCGAAGTATTCGCACCTGTATTACGACATCATGCCGGATGAGCATATTGAGGTCACCGCACCGGATGTGCTGATTCTTGAGGGTTTGAATGTTTTGGCGCCTTCTCAGGCTGAGGGTCCGGAGACATCTGACCTAACCCTGAGCGATTTCTTTGATTTCTCCATTTATGTAGATGCCCGCACTGAGGATATTGAGCGCTGGTATGTGAATCGTTTCTTGACGCTGCGTTCTTCGGCTTTTGCGAATCCGGAGTCATATTTCAAACGTTATGCGGAGCTGAGCGATGAGCAGGCAGTTGAGATAGCGACCGGCATTTGGAAGAGCGTGAATGAGCCGAATCTGGTGCAGAATGTTTTGCCGACTCGTGCTCGTGCGCATTTGATTCTGCAGAAGGGTGCCGAGCATACCGTGGAGCAGGTTCTTCTGCGTAAGAACTAGAGGTTCTTTAGGTTTTTAGTGTTCGTGTGCGGCTTTTAGCCCGTATTGTGGTGCATTCTAGTAGAAGGCGCCGGAGGCTCCACTCCCTCGCGGGGTGGGTTTAGGCTTCCGGCGCTTTTTGTTTGCATCTACGCCATGATGAGGAGTTATTGTGAAGTCTCTGCACCGTACGTCTACCGCTCAGGAGTCTCTTAATAGTTCTGCGCTGAACCGCCGCGCTCTCTTGGGTGCCGCTTTGGGGGTTGGCGGTACCGCACTATTGGTGGCTTGTGGTTCACAGGGTCAGGGTGCCTCCTCTTCATCTTCTGCAGCGAGCGCTTCTGCTTCTGAGTCTGCGACGGCTTCAGTGGCTTCTTCTAGTGCCTCTTCCACTGCGGCGACCTCTTCTGCCGCGCCCTCCCCTGTTGCTTCTGCTACCGGTGCTTCTGCGAGCGCTTCGGCTTCTGCGAGCGCTTCTTCGTCCCCGTTGGCGCTTGCTCAGCCTAGTGTTGAGTCTCAGCCGGACTCGTTGCGTTGCCTCGTGAATAAGATGCGCCCCTTTGCGCAGCAGGATTGGGAGCCGAGTGACCTGGTGGAGTTCTATGGTCATCAACTGCGTGCTGAGGCGGCTAAGGCGGCGGACACGATGATTGATGCGGCGGCGACCGACGGCGTGACCCTGCTTGTTTCTAGCGCGTATCGTTCGTATGCGGTGCAACAGCAGACCTATCAGTATTGGGTTTCAGTGAACGGCCAGCAGGTGGCGGATCAGTTGTCGGCTCGTCCCGGCTATTCGGAGCATCAGACGGGTTTGGCGATTGATTTTGCTTCTCCTGAGGGTTGCCGCCTGGAGGAGTGTTACCGCGATACGCTGGCTGGTCAGTGGTTGGCGAAGAATGCTCCGCGTTACGGATATATTTTGCGTTTCCCCGATGGTCGTCAGTCGGTGACCGGTTATCGTTTTGAGCCGTGGCATTACCGTTATGTGGGTGTGCAGATTGCTCAGGAGTATGTGTCTTCGGGTGCGAAGACTTTTGAGGAGTTTATCGGTACGGGTGCGGCACCCGATTATGCAAGTGCGAGCTAGGCTCTGGGCTAAGCTTTCAGCTTTGCCGGGTGTGTTGAGTGGTGATGTGCATCGTATTTCTAGCTTCCGTGTCGGAAATAAATAGGCACAGTAGATGCATATTTTTTCGCGTACGCACCTTGTAAATCCGCGGTTTTTCGCGGGTTTCAGAGATTTTTACTCACCTTTATGTGACCTAGACCTTAAGTATTGGGTGCCGCAGAACCGCTGTGAATAAAAACACATGCTTTACAGCGAAAATTTTCTCAGAATATGGCATTTTCTGAGGCGAAAAGGCGCTATTCTATATCTCATGCTTAAGGGTTTTAAAGATTTTCTGATCCGCGGTAACGTCATCGACCTCGCAGTTGGTCTGATCATGGGTACCGCCTTCACCGCTGTGGTGAACGCACTCGTCCAGTCCGTCCTGATGCCCGCCATCTCGATGCTGGTGAAGTCCCCCAACTTCGACGAGTTCCTGGTCTTTGACCAGATCAAGGTTGGCGTATTCCTGACCGCTGTTGTTAACTTCATCCTGATTGCCGCAGCTGTGTACTTCGCAGTTGTTCTGCCCGTTCAGAAGCTGACTGAACTCGCATCGGCTAAGAAGGATGCTGAAGAAGAGGAAGAGGAAGAGACCGAGATTGCCCTCCTGAAGGAGATCCGCGACGCTCTGGCAAAGAAGTAATCTCTCTGCTCTCTAACACTAATTTTCAAACCCCCGTATCCCCTGTGGATGCGGGGGTTTTCCGCATCCTCTTTCCCCTGCGCCCAATCAAGATAACGAAGAAGGGCTGGGAAGGTGTTACCTTCCCAGCCCTTTCTCTATCCTCCATTACGGTCTTCGCGCCGGAAGAGAATACGTTTAGAGTGCCAGTTCCTTAGCCACAACGTCAGCCAGCTGCTGAGCTACCTCATCGGCCTGCTCCTGGGTTGCAGCCTCAACCATCACACGGACCAGAGGCTCAGTACCGGATGCACGCAGCAACACGCGGCCGCTGTCACCCAGTACGCCTTCAGCCTCGCTCACGGCGGTGGCGAGCGCCTCGTTGGTCTTGACCGCCGCACGGTCAACGCCCGTGACGTTGATCAGGCGCTGCGGGGTGGGCTGCATGCGGGATGCCAGCTCGGAAAGAGTCTGGCCGCTACGAGCCACCTCTGCGGCCAGCTGAATACCGGTCAGCACGCCGTCACCGGTGGTGGCGTAGTCGCTCATGATGACGTGGCCGGACTGCTCGCCGCCAAGGTTGTAGCCGTGCTCGCGCATCGACTCGAGGACGTAGCGGTCACCCACGGCGGTGCGCTCAAGGTTAATGCCGTGCTCGCGCAGGTACAGTTCCAGGCCCAGGCTACTCATCACGGTTGCAACCAGGGTGTCCTTGGCGAGCTTGCCTTCGCGCTTGGCGGCAACGGCAAGGATTGCCATAATCTGGTCGCCATCCACCAGGTTGCCCTTCTCGTCCACCGCCTGGCAGCGGTCGGAGTCGCCGTCGTGCGCAATACCGAGGTTCGCGCCGTGCTCAACCACGGCTGCCTGCAGCTTCTCGGGGTGGGTGGAGCCCACGCCGTCGTTGATGTTGGTGCCGTTGGGCTCTACAGCCAGTGCGATAACCTCTGCACCCAACGCTTCGAAAGCTGCGGGAGATGCTGCGTATGCCGCACCGTTTGCGCAGTCCAGAACAATCTTCTTGCCTGCGAGGGGCTTGCCTTCGGGCAGGGTGGAGACCAGGTGCTTCACGTAAGCCTCGGTACCGTTCTCCAGGGGCTTGACGGTACCCACAGCGCCACCGGTCGGGTAGCGGAAGGACTTCTCGCGGTAAACGCGCTCAATGGCGTCCTCAACGGAGTCTTCCAGCTTCTGGCCGCCTCGGGCCAGGAACTTAATGCCGTTGTCCGCTGCGGGGTTGTGCGATGCAGAAATCATCACGCCGAAGTCAGCGCCGGTGTGTGCCACCAGGTAAGCTGCTGCGGGGGTGGGGACAATGCCGGCGTCCAGCACGTCAACACCTGCGCTAGCGAAGCCAGCCTTCATCGCAGAGACAATAAAGTCTGCAGAGGATCGGGAGTCATTTGCGATCACGGCACGGGGGCGTACACCCTCTTCTACCGTGTCAAAGCCCAGCACAATAGAGGCCGCCTGCGCGAGCTCCATAGCCAGGGCGGGAGTAATTACATCGTTTGCCAGACCGCGTACGCCGTCGGTTCCAAAAAGTCGTTCAGTCACCCTTTTATTTTACGATGCGCATAACTCTCCTCAGGCGTATACACCGTATTTTCTTCAGAATCAGAAAGTGATTTTCAGCGGCTACATATCTGCTTCATAGCTAATGTTTCTGTAGACGCGCAAAGGTGCCTGCTCTCAGTTCCCAGAGAGGGAAAAGAGAGGCAGACACCTTCACAGGGCAAGCTGTTTAGCGGTTATACCGCCGCAAGGTTGAGTTGTTACTCTCCCTTATCTCTCAACGCTTACTTGACGACGGGGAAGCCGTCGGGGGAGTCACCGGACTCGTCCTCGAAGACGTGTGATGCGGAGCGAACGATCAGCGAGTCGAGCTCGCCCACGACTGCCTCATCCTTGGAGGGGTAGTCGAACTGGGTGAGCACGTAACGCATTGCTTCCAGACGTGCGCGCTTCTTGTCGTTGGACTTGATGACGGTCCAGGGAGCGTCACCGGTGTGGGTGTAGAAGAACATTGCTTCCTTTGCCGCGGTGTAGTCGTCCCACTTGTCCAGGGACGCCAGGTCGGTGGGGGAAAGCTTCCACTGACGAACCGGGTCGGTACGGCGGGAGGTGAAGCGTGCGAGCTGCTCTTCGCGGGTGACGGAGAACCAGAACTTGATGATGTGGATACCGGAGTTCACCAGCATGCGCTCCAGGTCCGGAACTTCGCGCATGAACTCGAAGTACTGTGCCTGGGTGCAGTAGCCCATAACGCGCTCAACGCCGGCACGGTTGTACCAGGAGCGGTCCATCAGGACGATTTCGCCGCCGGAGGGCAGGTGCTTGATGTAACGCTGGAAGTACCACTGGGTCTGCTCGATATCGGTCGGCTTCTCCAGTGCGACAACGCGAGCGCCACGGGGGTTCAGGTGCTCGGTGAAGCGCTTAATGGAGCCACCCTTACCTGCTGCGTCACGGCCTTCGAAGATGATGAGGATCTTCTGACCGGTGGACTTAGCCCAGAGCTGCAGCTTCAGCAACTCAATCTGCAGGGCACGCTTTTCCTTCTCGTATGCCTTACGGCTGAGTTTGGTGTCGTAGGGGTAACCCTTCTTCCATGCCTGAGAGGTTTCGTCGTCCTTCTTGTCCTTGCCGAGGGCGCGGGTGAGGGAAGCCATTTCGTCCAGCTCTGCCGAGTAGTCTTCAACGACGGAGGTACGGCGTGCCTGGGGCTTCAGGGCTTCCTTGATGGCCTGTTTCTTCTCAGAACCGGTGTGTGCGTGTGCGCCTTCAGCGGTGTGCTGGGGGGCTTCAGCCTGAGGAGCCTCCACTGCCTGCTCTTCGGGCTTGGTGGAGGGATTCTGCTCTGCCATGAGTACTCTTTTCTTCCTGTCTGCTTTGACTCTTTAACTCTACCGGGGTGCTCTTCAATGAACAAACGTAACAGTTATAAGCACCCATAACGTTTAAGACCGGCAGATACGCAGAAAGCCCCGGCTTTCCCAACGGGAGAGCCGGGGCGTAACGCTTCGTAAAAACCAGCGATTAACGCTTGGAGAACTGCGAAGCCTTGCGTGCCTTCTTAAGACCAGCCTTCTTACGCTCGATGACGCGTGCGTCACGGGTCAGGTAGCCAGCCTTCTTCAGTGCGGGGCGGTTGTTCTCGCGGTCGATCTCGTTCAGTGCACGAGCGATACCCAGGCGCAGAGCACCTGCCTGACCGGAGGGGCCACCACCGTTGATGCGTGCGATGACGTCGTATGCACCCTCGAGCTCCAGGAGCTTGAAGGGCTGGTTGACGTCCTGCTGGTGCAGCTTGTTGGGGAAGTAGTCTTCCAGGCTACGGCCGTTGATGGTCCAGTTGCCGGAACCGGGCACAACGCGAACGCGTGCCACTGCTTCCTTGCGGCGACCAACTGCTGCGCCTGCAACGGTCAGTGCCGGACGTGCTGCCTTAGCCGCTGCGGGGGCAGCGGACTCCGAGGTGTAGCTGGTCAGCTCTTCCTCGACTACGATCTGCTCTTCGTTCTGAGCCACGATTTCTCCTATTGTTTCTTCGTAGGCCCGAATTACTGGGCGACCTGGTTGAATTCGTAGGTCTTGGGCTGCTGTGCCGCGTGCGGGTGCTCGGGACCAGCGTAGACCTTCAGCTTCTTGAGCTGCTGTGCAGCAAGCTTGTTCTTGGGCAGCATGCCCTTAACAGCCTTCTCAACCGCGCGAACGGGGTTGGTCTCAAGCAGCTCTGCGTAGTTCACGGACTTCAGACCGCCGGGGTAACCCGAGTGGCGGTATGCACGCTTCTGCTCGAGCTTTGCACCGGTCAGGGCGACCTTCTCAGCGTTCACGATGATAACGAAGTCACCGGTGTCAACGTGGGGAGCAAAAGTCGGCTTGTGCTTACCGCGCAGCAGGATAGCGGTCTGGCTTGCGAGGCGGCCGAGAACAACGTCGGTGGCGTCAATGACGTGCCACTGGCGCTCGACTTCGCCGGGCTTGGGAGTATAAGTGCGCAAAATATTGGCCTTTGTCTCGAAATGTACATACGGCGCTTAGTTGGGTATCGCGCCTTTTACTTACGTGCATGACGAACACCCGGGTGAGGACCGAGCTGCCGCCCGTTCTGCCCGTACTCTATACCGCCTTAACGTCCTGCAACTAGACAGCGATTTAGAGCGCGCTCGGGTAGAACACGCACAACATATCAAGACTATACAGGACGTCGAGTGCTTAATCCACCGCCAAAGCCTTAAAAATAGGGCTTTTTTGTCTTAAACACATTTTTAAATTCCATCCGTGTAATTCACCCTCAACAGTCGCACTCCTCCGTTGAGCCCCTCATCACTTCCGGCATGTGACGGCGCTCAATATACACAGGGCGTTAAGCGCTCTGTGCCTCGTGGTCTTCACGCTTTGCTCGAGCACGCTCCGCCTGCACACCGTAGAGCTCCGGCGCAGGGTAGTAAATCTCAGCCAGCGCCAACGCGTGCGGAGGCGCCAAAGTCAGCGAAGCCTCGCGTCCAGGGTTCTCGATCCGTTCACGCAACCAGGCGGCGTCACGCTTACCTGTACCGTAGAGCACCAACGCGCCCACAAGCGAACGCACCATGTGATGGCAGAAGGCGTCAGCCACCACGCGCACCTCAATCAGACCGCTTTCTATGCGGGTAAAGCTGAGTTCTCGCAGTTCACGAATCGTGGTCGCACCTTCACGCGGCTTGCAGAAAGAGAGGAAATCGCGCAGGCCGAGTAGCTGCTGTGCCGATTCGTTCAGATCAGCACAATCCAGGTGCTCGGGTACCGCCCAGGTGTAGGTACGGTGCAGGGGGTTAAGACCGTCCGCTGCACCATCTGCGATGCGGTAAACATAGCGGCGGCCAGTAGCTGAGAAGCGCGCATCAAAATCAAAGGGCACTTCGCTCACGCGGTGAATCTGAATAGCGCCCTGCAAAATGCCGCGAACGTTCTTCGGAAGGTTCAGCTGCTCTTCCGCATCGTAAAGGCATCGTTGAAGAGCCCCGGTGAGACGGCGTCCCAGAGCTGCCGTCGGGTCGTCCTCCCCAGTTCGCCCCTGCAGGCGAGTCCAGTCCTCATCGCTCAGATCGCAATGCAGGGTCTGAGCTTCCGCATGCACACCGGCGTCTGTTCGGCCCGCGACCACCACGCGGTGAGGTGCACGCAAAATCAGTTCAAGGGCATTCTCAATGACTCCCTGCACCGTAACAAGGTTCGGCTGGGCAGCCCATCCGCTGAAAAGGGAACCGTCATAGGCACAATCAATTCGCACGCGGTGCGTAGCGATGAAGAGCTGCTCTTCATGATTCTCTAAAGCAGTAGCATTCTGCATTGGTGTGCCTTTCAGCAGTAGCGGACGGTTGAAGACTACGGACCGGCTCTTGGATAGCGAATACGCAAAGAACCGTGTCCTCTTAAGTATGCAGATACACCAATCCGCCGCCCACAATAGTGGGCGGCGGATTGACATATTTAGGCTTAGCCTAGATCAGCTGGGATCCGTATTACTCGGAAACCTTCTGTGCTGCTGCGCCACCTGCGGGGGCGTAACCTGCTGCCTCTGCCGACTCAGCGGAGTCGAACCAGATTTCAGCCTTGGTGCTGGTGTACCAGCGGGAACCGGGCACGTGGTACTTCATGGAATCGGCGTTACCCTTAACCTCGAAGCCCTCGGGAGCCTCGCCGGACTCCAGGGGTGCGTGGGAACCTGCGGGCAGGCCCTCAGCTGCTTCAGCCTTGGGAGCCTCAGCTGCCTTCTCAGCAACCTTGGTTGCCTCAGCAACTGCACCCTGGGTTGCAACGGGCTCCATGACGAGCTCGATGACTGCCATGGGAGCGTTGTCACCCTTACGGTTACCGATCTTGATGATGCGGGTGTAACCACCGGGGCGCTCTGCCATTGCCGGAGCAATAACGGTGAAGAGCTCGTGCACGACGGACTTGTCGGTGATGGAACGCAGCACGCGACGGCGAGCAGCCAGGTCGCCCTTCTTACCGAAGGTGATGAAGCGCTCTGCCACCGGACGCAGGCGCTTTGCCTTGGTCAGGGTGGTGGTGATGCGCTTGTGCTGGAACAGCTGCGCCGACAGGTTGTTGAGCATGTGGCGCTCGTGGGTCGGGGAACCGCCGAGGCGGGGACCCTTAGTGGGAGTAGGCATAGTTAAATCTCCATAGTTGCGTTCCCTAACGCCCCAGCAGCGGAGCCTCTTAGGGAATCAAGTTTGACTGATCCCGGTGGAACCGGGTGAACTATTCGGTCGAAATTATTCGCCGGAACCGTCTTCGTCATCAAGCGGGCGTGCAGCAGGCTCGAAACCGGGAGGGGAGTCCTTCAGAGACAGGCCGAGCTCGGTGAGCTTTGCCTTGACCTCGTCAATGGACTTAGCACCGAAGTTACGGATGTCCATCAGGTCAGCTTCACTGCGGGTCACGAGCTCACCCACGGTGTGGATGCCCTCGCGCTTGAGGCAGTTGTAGGAGCGGACGGAC
The DNA here is from genome assembly GCA_963542785.1 of Rothia mucilaginosa. Lineage (GTDB taxonomy): Bacteria > Actinomycetota > Actinomycetes > Actinomycetales > Micrococcaceae > Rothia > Rothia mucilaginosa_G. The sequence continues at coordinate 29,435 of CAUUAD010000002.1, read as the reverse complement.
ATGTTCAGGTCCTCGATCGGCAGTGCCAGATCAGCGGCCATGGACTCGTCGGCGGGCGACGGGCCAACTTCGATACCCTCAGCTGCAATGTTCAGCTCACGTGCCAGGCCGAAGAGCTCGACCAGGGTGCTGCCTGCAGAAGCAACAGCGTCACGCGGTGCGATGGCTTCCTTGGTTTCGACGTCCAGGGTCAGGCTGTCGAAGTCGGTGCGCTGCTCAACACGGGTCGCGTTCACGCTGAAGGTAACCTTCAGAACCGGGGAGTAGATGGAGTCAACCGGGATACGGCCAATCTCGCTATCGCCGGCCTTGTTCTGAGCTGCAGTCACGTAGCCGCGACCGCGCTCAATAACCAGCTCAGCGTTAAAGTTTGCCGAGGCGTTCAGGGTTGCCAGGTGCAGTTCCGGGTTGTGAATCTCCACGCCAGCGGGAACCTCGATGTCGCCTGCGGTCAGTTCACCTTCGCCCTGCTTGCGCAGGTAGGCCACGACGGGCTCGTCGTTCTCAGAAGAGATGGAGAGCTTCTTGATGTTCAAGATGATCTCAGTGACGTCCTCGGTCACGCCGGGAACGGTGCTGAACTCGTGCAGTACGCCATCAATGCGGACGCTGGTAACAGCGGCGCCGGGGATGGAGGACAGCAGAGTACGGCGGAGGGAGTTACCCATGGTGTAGCCGAAACCGGGCTCCAGAGGCTCGATGGTGAAGCGCGAGCGGTTGGGCGCTACGACCTCTTCAGTCAGAGTGGGGCGCTGTGCAATAAGCACTTTGTTTCCTTTCGGTGAGCTCCGCTATATGAGCCCACAGGTTGGGGAAAACATATCTTAGGAAGCAGACGGGTGTCTGTACTCTCCGGGTACAGCTCCGTGGAGTGTACCCGTCGAGGGATTAGGTCAGAGACCTAATTAGACGCGGCGGCGCTTCGGGGGACGGCAACCGTTGTGTGCAACGGGGGTAACGTCCTGGATCGAACCGACCTCGAGGCCTGCAGCCTGCAGGGAGCGGATTGCGGTTTCGCGACCGGAACCGGGGCCCTTGACGAACACGTCAACCTTGCGGACGCCGTGCTCCTTGGCGCGGTTTGCAGCAGCCTCAGCAGCCAGCTGTGCGGCGTAGGGGGTGGACTTACGGGAGCCCTTGAAGCCCATGTCGCCAGCGGAGGACCAGGAGATCACTGCACCGGTGGGATCGGTGATGGAGACGATGGTGTTGTTGAAGGTCGACTTGATGTGAGCCTGACCAGCAACGATGTTCTTGCTAACCTTGCGGCGGTTGGTCTTACGAGCTGCCGCAGCGCGAGTCTTGGGAGGCATTTTTGATTCTCCTACAAAGGTTTACTTATACGTTGGTCGGATAGAGATACCCAACAGAGCAACGTGTCTTACTTCTTCTTACCTGCGACGGTACGCTTCGGGCCCTTGCGGGTACGTGCGTTGGTCTTGGTGCGCTGACCGTGAACCGGCAGGCCGCGGCGGTGGCGCAGGCCCTGGTAGGAACCGATTTCAACCTTACGGCGGATGTCAGCTGCAACCTCGCGGCGAAGATCACCTTCAACCTTGTAGTTGCCTTCGATGAAGTCACGAAGTGCCACGAGCTCCTGGTCGGTCAGGTCCTTGACGCGGGTGTCAGGGTTGACGCCGGTAGCAGCGAGGGTTTCGTGTGCACGGGTCTTGCCCACGCCGTAGATGTAAGTGAGAGCAACTTCCACGCGCTTTTCGCGGGGAATATCAACTCCAGCGAGACGTGCCATACTGGCTTCTCCTTGTTGTTTTCCAGAGGTCTATAGCATCACTGCCCGGGTTGTTCTGACCCGGTCCCCGGCCTCTGAGTCCGGAGGTATCCGAAGGCGCCTCGTTGGCGTTGCTTCGGAGCGGTGCCTATGACAATTCCGCCCTCTTATAGGGCGGCTATGAAGTCAGCTGCTAGGGATTAGCCCTGGCGCTGCTTGTGGCGCGGGTTTTCGCAGATCACCATGACCACACCGTGACGGCGGATCACCTTGCACTTATCGCAGATCGGCTTAACGCTCGGCTTGACCTTCATCGCATTCCTTTTGATTGCAACTTGATTACTGGCGAGATAAGAGGTTCCCTCACTTACGTTGGGGAACTGCGTTATCCCTTTGAACACGATTTAAACGCCGCCAGGGGCGACGTTTATCTCGAGTTTACTTGTAACGGTAGACGATACGACCTCGGGAAAGGTCGTAGGGGCTCAGTTCCACTACTACTCGGTCCTCAGGCAGGATGCGAATGTAGTGCTGACGCATCTTGCCCGAGATGTGTGCGAGAACCTTGTGGCCGTTATCCAGCTCAACACGGAACATCGCGTTGGGCAGAGCTTCAACCACAGAGCCTTCAATCTCGATGACGCCGTCTTTCTTAGCCATATCCTCCGCTAACGTCGGTGCCCGTCGCAGGTGCGGCGGGCAAATGTATCTTCTGTTTGTGAGCTCACCACGGTGAGGTGCTAGGGCGTTTTAAGGCGCACTTAACACTGGCACAAACAACCAACTGTTAACTCTACGGCAAAGACCATGGAAAAACAACCGTGATTTTTATGACATCAGGCACTTAAGGGTTTAAAAGGAAGAAGCCCCTCCCCCACTCTTACGAAAGCCCTAAAGACTTCCCTGCGCGGGAAAGGGGCACCGTTTATCGGTCAAAGCTCAGTTGCCTAGTCTTCCTTAGCGGCAAGCTGACCGCATGCGCCATCAATATCGGAACCGCGAGTATCACGAATAGTCGTCGGAATACCGTGGGCACGCAGACGCTCCACGAAGTTCTGCTCAACACCCTTACGGGACGCCGTCCACTTCGAACCCGGAGTCGGGTTCAGCGGAATCGGGTTCACATGCACCCAGCCGCGGCCGCGCTGAGCCAGCTTCTTACCGAGCAGATCCGCACGCCAGCCCTGATCGTTAATATCGCGAATCAGCGCGTACTCGATGGAGACGCGGCGACCGGTCGTACGGTAGTAGTCGTACGCAGCGTCCAGAGTCTCGTCGACCTTCCAACGCTGGTTAATCGGGATTAGCTCATCACGCAGCTCATCATCCGGAGCGTGCAGAGACAGCGCCAAAGTAATGGGCAGCTTCTCCAGCTCAAACTTACGAATACCCGGTACCAGACCCACGGTCGACATGGTCAGACCACGAGCAGAAATACCGAGGCCCTCGGGCGAAGGGTCAATCAGGCGGTGCACAGCACCCATGGTTGCCTTGTAGTTAGCAAGCGCCTCGCCCATACCCATGAAGACAATATTGGAAACACGCAGCGGACGAGTATCCTCAGAACCGCCTTCTGCTTCTTCCAGGCCCTTCATCTGCTTCAGGTAGCGGGCACCGGCAACGACCTGCTCCACAATTTCCGCGGTGGACAGGTTACGGGTCAAACCCTGCTGACCGGTCGCACAGAAGGGGCAGTTCATACCGCAGCCAGCCTGCGAAGAGATGCACATGGTCACGCGGTTGTCATAGCGCATGATGACGGACTCAATGAGCGCGCCGTCAAAGAGGCGGTGCACAACCTTCAGGGTGTCGCCACCGTCAGCCTCGAGGGTACGGACCGGGGTCAGAAGCTGAGGCATCGCCTGTGCAACCATCTGCTCGCGGTCCTTAGCCGGCAGGTCAGTCATCTCAGCGGGGTCAGTGACCAGACGCTCAAAATAGTGCTTGGACAGCTGGGATGCACGGAACGACTGGTAGCCAAGTTCCTTCAGAAATTCACGGCGGCCAGCCATGTCGAAGTCAGCGATATGCTTGGGCGGCTTCGCACGGCGCGGTGCTTTCAGGGCAATCTGGCCGGGTGCGGGGCGAACGTTCGAGATTTCAACCGGCACCTTGGTCGCAGCGGGTGCGGTTGCCTCGCCGCTATTGAGAGTTTCGCTCATGGAGCTTCTTCCTTGTGATGTGGATGCTTTCGGATGCGCTATCACGCACCGGACCGGATTCGCCGGTTTCTTCGGGTGGAGGTGGGGCAGCTAAAGGTGGATACCCCTCCCCTAGTGGTGGGACTTAGGCGGGGATCGGAACCGGGGTTACGCCAAATCGAGCAAGTTCGCTTGCGCCACCGTCTTCTGCAGTCAGGACCCAGATACCTTCGCTGTGCACAGCAACGGAGTGCTCCCACTGGCATGCATCGGAACCGTCAACGGTCACAACGGTCCAGTCGTCAGAGAGTACCTTGGTCTCGATGGAACCGGTGACGAGCATCGGTTCGATAGCGAAAGCCATGCCGGGCTTAATCTTCGGACCCATGTCACGCACAGCGTAGTTCAGTACGTCCGGTGCCATGTGCATCTGGGAACCGATACCGTGACCCACGTAATCTTCAATAATGCCGTACTTATCGCCGTATTCTTCGGTCACGTATGCTTCGATGGCAAGGCCGATTTCGCCGACCTTCTTTGCGGTTGCCAGGGCGGCAATACCGTGCCACATTGCCTCGCGGGTGACGGCGGAGAGCTCGGCACGGGCTTCGCTCGCGTTGCCGACCAGCACTGTGCGTGCTGAGTCACCGTGCCACTGGCGGTTGGTAGCGGGATCAATGACGTACGCACCACCGTCGATGGAGAGAATATCGCCGTCCTTGAGCACATAGTCGCCGGGGATACCGTGAACAACCTCGTGGTTGACGGAGGTGCATACGGTTGCCGGGTAGTCGTAGTAGCCGTAGAAGTTGGAGGTGCCACCCAGTTCCAGCATGGTGCGCTCAAAGGCGGCGTTGACCTCTGCGGTGGTTACACCGGGACGGGCTGCAGCCACTGCCGCATCAAGTGCACGGCTGGTAATGACGCCTGCACGAGCCATCTGCTGAAGCTGTGCGTTGGTTTTAATTTCGACTCGTGCCATTCTGGCTCCTTAGGTATGTGGGGCGGTACGCCCAAGCTTAGAACTCTACAGACAGCACTGTACCCCCGCAAGTCTTTGTGATGCATCATGCACCTCAAATTGCGGGGGTACAGCAGAAGATTACTTCAGAGCGTCGAGGATGCGCTCGGTGACTTCAGCAATCTCGCCGAGGCCGTTAACTTCCTTGACGATGCCGCGTTCGCGGTAGATTGCGATCAACGGTGCGGTCTCTTCTTCGTAGACCTTCAGGCGGTGACGGATGACCTCTTCGTTGTCATCGGTGCGACCCTGCTCTGCTGCGCGGTTGAGCAGACGCTCGACGAGTTCGTCGTTGTCTGCAACCAGCAGGAGAACGCGGTCGATCTTCTCGCCCTTGGCTTCGAGGATGGAGTCCAGCTCGTGCACCTGGGAGGTGTTGCGGGGGTAGCCGTCGAGCAGGAAGCCGTTGACGACGTCGCTTTCCTCCAGGCGTGCGCGCACCATGTTGTTGGTGACGGAGTCGGGAACCAGGTTGCCGGAGTCGATGTACGACTTCGCTTCCTTGCCCAGCTCGGTCTCTTCCTTGATGTTCTTGCGGAAGATATCACCGGTGGAAATCGCGGGAATCTTCAGTGCTTCAGCGATCTTGACGGCCTGGGTGCCCTTACCTGCACCGGGAGGGCCGACGATGAGCAGACGGTTCATCGGAGCAGTCCTTCGTAGTTTCGTTGTTGGAGCTGAGCGTTGATCTGCTTGAGAGTGTCAAGACCAACACCCACCACGATCAGCAGCGAGGCGCCGCCGAACGGGAAATTCTGGTTTGCGTTGAATAGGATAAGCGCTACCAGGGGAATCATGGAAATTACACCCAGGTAAAGTGCGCCAGGCAACGTAATTCGGTTGAGTACGTAGCTGAGGTAACGCTCGGTGGGCTTACCGGCGCGAATACCGGGGATGAAGCCACCGTACTTCTTCATATTGTCCGCTACTTCTACCGGGTCGAAGGTGACCGCCACGTAGAAGTACGCGAAGCCAATAATCATGAAGAAGTAGAGAGCAATGTACAGCGGGTGGTCGCCGCGCACCAGGTATGCGTTGATCCAGTTAACCCAGTCCGGCGGAGTGGAGCCGTCGGTGGGGGTGTTGAACTGGGCAAGCAGACCGGGCAGGGTCAGCAGGGAGGAGGCGAAGATCAGCGGGATCACGCCGGCCATGTTGACCTTGAGCGGAATGTAGGTGTTGGTGCCGCCGATGGTGCGTCGACCAATCATGCGCTTTGCGTACTGCACGGGGATGCGGCGAACGGACTGCTCGACGTAGACCACAGCGAGCATGACCAGCAGGCCGATGCCGCAGACAGCTGCGAAGATACCCCAACCGTGGGTGCGCTGGATGGAACCCAGAGCGCTCGGGAAGGAGGAAGCGATGGAGGTGAAGATCAGCAGGGACATGCCGTTGCCGACGCCACGCTCGGTAATCTGCTCACCCATCCACATGATGACGGTGGTACCTGCACACAGGGTGACGATAATCAGCAGGATGTGCAGTACGTCGTCCTGGGGGATGATGCCGGGGCAGTTACCCAGCAGAACGCCGGAGCGCGCCATCGAGACGATGGTGGTTGCGTTCAGCAGAGCAAGAGCGATGGTCAGGTAGCGGGTGTACTGGGTGAGCTTTGCCTGACCCTGAGCGCCTTCATCGTGCAGCTCCTGGAATCGCGGGATGACCACGCGCAGCAACTGGATGATAATGGACGCGGTAATGTACGGCATCACGCCGAGGGCAAAGATCGAAAGCTGCAGCAGTGCGCCACCGCTGAAAAGGTTGACGATATCGTAGACGCCACCGCTCGTAACATTGGCGTTCAGACACTGCTGTACATTTCCGTAGGAAACGCCTGGCGCGGGGATGAAAGTGCCCACGCGGTACAGCACAATCATTGCCAGGGTAAACAGCAGCTTACGCCGCAAATCGGCGGTCTTAAAGACTCGCCCGAATGCGCTCAGCACATGTCCTCCTGTAAGTCTATGGGGCGCCCATTCCTCTGAAAGAGTTTTAGGGCGCATTAAACACATCTTCCAGTCTATCGTGTTTGGAGCAGGTAACGATAACTCCCTAGCAGATTATGTAGCTTTTATATTCTCTTAGCGTGATTTTTGGACGCTAAATGTGGTGCGCTCCAAGCGTTCAAATATGCAAATACAGGAATATACCCCCGTTGTGAGTCTTTTCGAGCAGCAAAAAGCCCCCGCCGTACAGTGTACGGACGGGGGCTTTCTCGTCTTGAAGACTACTTAACGGTTACAGAACCGCCAGCGGCCTCGATCTTCTCGATAGCGGAAGCCGATGCCTTGTCGACAACAACGTTCACCTTGACGGAGATTTCGCCGTTGCCCAGAACCTTCACGAGCTCGTTCTTGCGAACGGCACCCTTAGCAACCAGTGCCTCGACGGTGACGTCGCCACCGTTGGGGAACAGTTCCTGGATGCGGTCCAGGTTAACAACCTGGTACTCGGTGCGGAAGGGGTTCTTGAAGCCGCGCAGCTTCGGCAGGCGCATGTGCAGCGGCAGCTGGCCGCCTTCGAAGCCTGCACGAACCTGGTAACGTGCCTTGGTACCCTTGGTACCGCGACCTGCGGTCTTACCCTTGGAGCCTTCACCGCGGCCAACGCGGGTCTTTGCCTTATGGGCACCCGGTGCCGGGCGCAGATCGTGAATCTTGATAGCTTCTGCCATCTTTACTTGACCTCCTCAACCTTCACCAGGTGAGCAACGGTGTTAACCATGCCAACGGTGACGGGGTCAGCAGTGCGGACTACCTTGTTGCCGGGGCGCTTGAGGCCCAGGGAACGCAGGGTGTCGCGCATGTTCTGCTTCTGACCAACATAGGACTTGACCTGGGTGATTTCCAGCTTTGCGTCGCTGGGCTGAATACGCTTGGCCATTACTACGCACCTGCCTTTTCAGACTTGGTGTTGCGCAGGTAGCTGGGGATAACCTCATCGGTGGGCAGGCCACGGCGGGCTGCCACTGCCAGGGGCTCCTCGAGCTCCTTGAGTGCTGCAACAGTTGCGTGAACGATGTTGATCTGGTTCGAGGAACCGAGCGACTTGGACAGCACATCGTGAATGCCTGCGCACTCGAGTACTGCACGCACGGGGCCACCTGCGATAACACCGGTACCAGCGGTTGCCGGACGGAGCATCACAACGCCTGCAGCTGCTTCACCCTGCACACGGTGCGGGATGGTGCGGCCTTCGACGCGGGGAACGCGGAAGAAGTTCTTCTTTGCTTCCTCGACACCCTTGGAGATTGCTGCGGGAACTTCCTTAGCCTTACCGTAGCCAACGCCGACCAGGCCGTTACCGTCACCAACGACGACCAGTGCGGTGAAGCTGAAGCGACGACCACCCTTGACGACCTTGGAAACGCGGTTGATGGTCACAACGCGCTCGATGTACTTGTCCTTCTCCTCCTCGCGAGCGCGGTTGTTACGGCGCTCACCACGGCCACGACGCTCGCCGCGGTTGTTGCGGCGCTCCTCGCGCTGGTTGGAGGTCTCAGCGGTTTCAGCTACTACTGCTTCGCTCACCTGAGTTTCCTTTACGTTCTGCTCGCTCATTAGAGTGCAAGACCTCCCTCGCGTGCACCGTCAGCAACGGCTGCAACACGGCCGTGGTACTTGTTACCACCGCGGTCGAACACGACTGCCTCAACACCAGCTGCCTTGGCGCGCTCTGCTACGAGCTCACCAACGCGCTTTGCCTTAGCGGTCTTGTCCAGGTCAGCTGCACGCAGCTCTGCTTCCATGGTGGAAGCGGATGCCAGGGTTACGCCCTTGACATCGTCGATAACCTGAACGAACATGTGACGGGTCGAACGGGTGACGCACAGGCGCGGACGCGCAGCGGTACCCGAAACGTACTTGCGGATGCGAGCGTGACGACGTGCACGCTGCGCTGCCTTCGACTTGATAGCCATGTTTACTTACCAGCCTTTCCGACCTTGCGGCGGATGTGCTCACCTGCGTAGCGAACACCCTTACCCTTGTAGGGATCGGGCTTACGCAGACCACGAATGTTTGCTGCAACCTGACCAACGAGCTGCTTGTCGATACCCGACACGGTCAGCTTGTTAGCACCCTCCACTGCGAAGGTAATACCCTCGGGAGCGGTGATGTTGATCGGGTGGGAGTAGCCCAGAGCGAACTCCAGGTCGTTACCCTTCGGGGTCACACGGTAACCGGTACCAACGATTTCCAGCTTCTTTTCGTAGCCGGAGGTAACGCCGATAATCAGGTTCTGAATCAGGGTACGAGTCAGACCGTGCAGCGAGCGAGACAGGCGCTCGTCGTTCGGACGAGATACAACGATCTCGTTTTCGTTCAGAGCCACGGTGATGGGGGAAGCTACCTTGTGGGAGAGCTCGCCCTTCGGGCCCTTAACGGTAACCAGGTTGCCATCGACCTTAACCTCAACGCCGGCGGGAACCGAGATGGGGAGACGTCCAATACGTGACATTATTCTCTTCCTTTCTCTTCTAACCGACTACCAGATGTAAGCGATGACTTCGCCGCCCACGCCCTTCTTCGCAGCCTGCTTGTCAGTGAGCAGACCCGAAGAGGTGGACAGGATTGCGATGCCGAGGCCACCCAGAACCTGGGGCAGGTTGGTGGACTTTGCGTAGGTACGCAGGCCCGGCTTGGAAATACGACGCACGCCAGCGATGGAACGCTCGCGGGACGGACCGTACTTGAGGACGAGGGTCAGGGTCTTGCCGACCTTTGCATCCTCAACCTTCACGTCGGCGATGTAGCCCTCAGCCTTCAGGATCTCAGCAATGCGAGCCTTCAGCTTGGAGTAGGGCATGGATACGGTGTCGTGGTATGCGGAGTTTGCGTTACGCAAACGGGTCAGCATATCTGCGACCGGATCAGTCATAGTCATTGTGGGCTTTAGCCCTTCCTCGTTGTGGTTTCCCTACCCCGCGGTAACGGGGTCTGGACCTACAACGTAGTCGTTAGTTGGTCTTGAACGGGAAGCCCAGTGCCTTCAGGATTGCACGGCCTTCTTCGTCGGTCTTCGCGGAGGTCACCACGGTGATGTCCATACCACGCACGCGGTCGATCGAGTCCTGATCGATTTCATGGAACATGGACTGCTCGGTCAGACCGAAGGTGTAGTTACCATTACCGTCGAACTGGCGGTCCGAGAGGCCGCGGAAGTCGCGGATTCGGGGCAGTGCCAGGGTGACGAGGCGGTCCAGGAATTCCCACATGCGGTCGCCACGCAGGGTGACGTGTGCGCCGATGGGCATACCTTCGCGCAGCTTGAACTGTGCGATGGACTTCTTAGCGCGGGTAACAATCGGCTTCTGACCGGTGATTGCGGTGAGATCGCGGATTGCGCCGTCCATGAGCTTTGCGTCGCGAGCTGCCTCGCCAACACCCATGTTTACGACGACCTTAACGATCTTCGGGGTCTGCATGACGTTCTCGTACTTGAACTCTTCCTGCAGAGCGGGAACGACGACCTCAGCGTACTTGGTCTTGAAGCGGGGGGTGATCTTGGTTTCGGTCATTAGATGTCCTTACCCGAACGCTTAGCAACGCGCACGCGAACGGTGCGCTCCTTGCCGTCACGCTCTACAGTCTCGAGGCGGAAACCAACACGGGTCGGCTTCTTGGTCTCGGGGTCAACAATCGCAACGTTAGAAACGTGGATCGGTGCCTCAACCTTCTGAATGCCGCCTGCTGCGCCGGTCAGGGGGTTAGCCTTGGTGTGCTTGGTGACGACCTTGACGCCCTCAACAATCACACGGTTTTCCTTGGGGAGAACCTTCAGAACCTTGCCCTGCTTGCCCTTATCTGCACCGGAAATAACCTGAACCAGGTCGCCGGACTTGATCTTAGCCATGAATTAGAGCACCTCCGGAGCCAGCGAAACGATCTTCATGAACTTCTTGTCGCGAAGCTCACGACCCACGGGGCCGAAGATACGGGTACCACGGGGATCACCATCAGTGTTCTTCAGGATCACTGCGGAGTTCTCGTCGAACTTGATGTAGGAGCCGTCGGGACGACGGGTTTCCTTCTTGGTGCGGACGACGACTGCCTTAACAACGTCACCCTTCTTTACGGTACCGCCGGGGATTGCATCCTTGACGGTTGCGACAATGATGTCGCCGATGCCTGCGTAGCGACGCGAGGAACCACCGAGAACACGGATGGTCAGGATTTCCTTCGCACCAGTGTTGTCGGCGACCTTCAGTCGCGACTCCTGCTGAATCATATTTCTCCTGTCGTCTCGCCGGTTCCGACTCGCTTTAGGCGCGAGCCAGCCTTGCGGAACATTTTTACGGGATTGGTTGACGCCCCGGGCCCCATCTCTGTGGAAGGGGTTAGCGGAAACGCCTGGGGCAAACCCATGCCAGAAGCATTTGGACCCGCGTGAAGCGGGCGTATCCCACCCGTAAGTAGCGGCATTATGCACTGGCACGAGAAGCCCGTGGTTGCGCGGCTATTTGGATACAGCCACACAGTCTTAACACTGTACAGGAAGCAGGTATGTAGCGCAAGAGTTTGCCGACTATGATTTCAGTCTCCTCCACCCTATCTCTGGGGATAGCCGGGCTTAGAGAGCAAAAACCCCATACCCCACATCACCATCGATTGAGAAGGCCCCTTATTTGACACTTAAAGCAGGAGGCCCCTTCGTGTAGTTCCTGACGCATAAGAAACTGAAGGGGCCTCGAGAAATCTATCAAACAATGTGTCAAACAAAGAAGATAGATATTAATATTTTACTACGCTTTAATGTCCCTCCACGACAGACTTGCCGCGGGGCTGGCGGGAGATCACCGCGGTTCCGCTCCTTACACAAACATGCATACGACGCGAGAGCACAGCAGACACGACATAGGCGGCTCAGCCGCTCTTCACTCATCAGCTAGGGCATATATACTTTCGCGATACCGTCACGAACGATAGGGCGAGGAGGTTCTCCCGGTCGAGTCTCTTCTGCAGCCTCGTAGTATTCGCCAGAGTTTGCATCCAGCACGTAGGGAACCTCAGCTGCGGGGTAGTCTCCTGCTTTATCGACAGCAATAACACTCCCGTCCTTCAACAGGACCTGGTGGTTAATGCGGGTGGGAGCCACCTGCACGGTGTCAATAATGGCTCGATTGAGCGTATTAATGACGGTAATAGTTCCGCCACCAGCAACTGCCGCCTCCCCCTTGCCACCGAAATCAGCAACATAGAGCAGGTGACGTTCTGCATCGAGCAAGATATCGGTGGGCATCTTTCCGAACGGAAGATAAGCGAGGTGCTCACCCTCAAAGCTCAGAACATACAGACCGCCATTCTTACCCTCGCGCCCTTGCGCAGAGACATATAGTTCACCGCGCGTCGGTTCAATCTCCACACCGTGAACACCGACTGGAGTATTGGCGTCTTCCCCGCCAATTACGGGCAGCTTGCGTGCAAGCTCCCAGGTATTCATATCCACAACCCAGATTTCATCTCGCATAATATTCGGGATGTACAGGAGGCTACGGCTTTCGTCCGCTACGGGTCCTAGTAGCATGGCAGGGCCTTCCCCTTGAAGGGGGCTAACCCTACGTTCCCCCTCTGCGGTGGGTGCAGAAATCACCTGGTAGCCGCCCATTCCGGTAACGAGTACGGCACCGTTGGGTGCGACGTATAGCTCACGCGGAGTCAGCATCTCTACTTCTAGAACGAGAGAATCCCATACGCGCGATAGGTCCTTTTGGGAGTATGCGGTAACCGAGTTTGTGCGGGTTCCTCCGGTCCAGAGAAGCCCCCGTTCATTGTCTGCGGCTAACCCATAGGCAGCTTGAACCTGGAAGAGGTTTGCTAGTTCGGGGTTATTTTCCGGGATAACGGGCAGAGTAGCCGTCTGCTCAATCTGCAGGGTATCCGCGTTTATGCGAGCAATTGTGGCGCAGAGAGTGCCGTGGGTCTTTGTGTGGTTATAGCTTCCACTTACAAAAAGAACGTTCTCTTCAGGGTTGTATGCCACTTGATACTGGCCAGCAAGTCCCGCGGAACGATCCACGGAAAAACGCTTAGCATCCGGTACGTTCTTCTGCTCTTCTCCTGCGACAGGGGGAACCATAAGTATCTCCAGAGTTGTGTAGTTTGGAGGCTAGCTCACCGTATATTTTGCGGGCTTAGCATCCGGAGCTTTCTGCTGTATATCTTACGCTTTGCCCACCATTTTGAGGCTTTTCTAGTGCAGTCCATGCACTACGAAATTCATCCTCAAGAGGTCCTATATTGGCATCCGGAGCTGTTCTCCCCTCCGGCTCTGAGCGGGGCAAATTTACCCCATGAAAGCTTTACAATCTAAACATAATTAGCATAAAAGACATATATCTAGAGCTATCGGCATCTTCTAGAACTAAAAGACTTATATCGAGTCGACCAGAGCCATAGATTTTGTAATATTTCTTCACCTCTGACCCCCTCAAAACAGCGTTCTGAAAAAATCTGCTTAAAAATTTAGAAATTAAGGGTTGTTTTTTCAAAAATCAAGTTTTTTAGCAAAAATCGCGATTCAAGGTGCGAAAATCAGCGAGATGTACCATAATAGAAGAGACGCATGCGTCAAACAAGAGGTTCGGTCCTTATCGGACAGATTTCTTGGGTCCCTTTTTCCTCGCTAATCCGTTTGTCTAGGGACCGAACCTCGCTTTGACACTAAACCCGCACTTCGGTGCGGGTTTTCTTCGTATTTTAGGCGTTAGAATCCCGCACTTCATTCTTCAGGCTGTTAACTCGTCAAATAAGGGCGGGCGAGCGCAGAGGGTGCGCTTCACCCTTCCTCCGCTTCTCTTCCGCTCTCCCCCGCTGCTACTTCTGACCCTGGTCTAGGCCTTCCGCCTATATAACAGGCATATGTGCACATTGAAAGGGGCGGTACCCATCGCTTCGATGGGTACCGCCCCTTTCAATGTGTATCGGCAGTTTCAGAGAGTCAATCGGATTCTTGAATATCTAGTAGATCCCGCTCTGCCTCTTTAGCTACTACCGAGCGGTAGTATCGTGGGCTGCCGTGGGGTACGGACTATGCCTTGCGGCGACGTGCTACCAGCACGGTTGCGCCAACGACCAGGGCAAGAACGCCAATTCCGGCTGCAATGACGACGCCCGAAGCACCGGTGTTAGCCAGTGAAGACTTCGAGGAGTTCGAAGAGGTCGAGTCGTTGCTGGAAGAGGTGACGTTCTGCGACGAAGATCCGGAGGTCTTCGGGGCGGTGCTGTCCTTCTTCTGAGCCTCGGACTTCAAAGAGTCCACGGGAGCCTTGGACTGATCCTTAGCAGGCTGGTCCTTTGCCTGTTCCTTAGAATCTGCAGGTGCAGACGGAGCAGCAGAGGGGTTAGTTACAGGTGCGTTAGCCGACTCGGATGCCTTCGGTTCCGAAACCTTCGGCGCAGGTGCCTGGTTTTCAACGCTGAAGGTGTATTCTGCAGCCACACCACCGCGCACGTTATCGTTCTCGGTCAGGGAACCGGAGAGCAGGTAGATAGCAACGCTATCGCCGGTCTTCAGTTCTTCAGTCAGGTTAGAGTTTGCCACGGTGGGGCGGTCGATGGTTGCGGTGAAGTTACCGTTTTCGTCCGCCTTGATGTATGCCCAGATGCCTGCGCTATTGCCTTCAACGCCTTCGAGCTTGGGCTCTACCTTCGCAGAAATAGCGCCCTTGTTCAGCTTGACGGCGATAACGGAGCCCTTGCCGTCCTGAGTCTTGAAGCCTTCACCGCGGAAGGTCAGCTTCTGGCCGTCCCAGCTCTTGGGGAAGTAGACCTTTGCGCCATCCTTGTACTCGTGCACAACCTCATTGGAATTTGCGCTTTCGGAGGGTGCAGGGGTGCTCGGCGCGGGCTTAGCAGACTCGCTCGGAGCCGGAGTAGTCGGCTCAGGCTTAGCAGACTCGCTCGGAGCCGGAGTAGTCGGCTCAGGCTTAGCAGACTCGCTCGGAGCCGGAGTGGGCTCGTTGCCATCAGGCAGGCTCAGCTTAGTACCGGCGGGGTAAGTGGTAGTCACGCCAGAGGGAGCAGCAGAGACCTGGGTAGTTTCTGCCGGTGCGCAGGTCGCAGCGGTGTCTGCCTTCTTCTCTGCAACAGTTGCGGAGAGCGCTTCACCGCCACGTGCGGTATCGCCTTCAATCATGGAGCCGGAGAGCAGGAAGACAGATACCTTATCGCCGCTCTTCAGGTTTTCCGTCAGGTTGGAGTTTTCAGTGGTCGGGTACGGCAGCTCAGCGGTGAAGTTACCATTCTCATCTGCCTGGATGTACGCCCAGACGCCGGCGCTGTTGCCCTCAGCACCGTTGAGCTTCGGCTCTTCCTTCGCGGAGATGCGGCCCTTGTTCAGCTTGACTGCGAGTACGGAGCCCTTTGAACCGTCCTGAGTCTTGAAACCTTCGCCACGCAGCTTCAGGGTTTCACCGGTGGTCCAGTCCTTCACTGCGTAGAGCTTAGCGCCGTCGGCGTAGGTCTTCACCAGTTCTTCGGAAGAAGTCTGCGCGGCAGGCTTCGCGGTGGTTTCAACGGTGGTGTTGATCTTCACCATGACGCCGGGAACGATCGGGGAATCTGCGCCGTCCTTGCCCTTGGGTTCGGTGCTAGAGGTGCGGTATTCGCCGGTGGTCTTATCGATGGTGTAGTCGGTTTCGATGGCGGAAGCGCCTTCGATGCTGCGTGCTACAGCGTATACGCTGCCGTCTGCGGTGACCAGAACATCATTTGCGCCGCTAGTTGCACCGGTAGACACCTGAGAAACAACGGTACCGGTTCGTGCATCAACAACACCGACGTTGCCGGTACCGTAATCGGTCACGTACAGCAGGTCACGGGCTTCGTCGGAGGCGAGAGCGAGGGCCTGGGTACCGAAAGGAATGGTCTTCTTGTAGGCGCCGGTTTCCAGGTCGTAGACGGTGATACCGGAGTTAGCGCCCTTACGGTCACCCTGGGAGCTGACGTAGATTTCCTTCAGGGACTTGTCGATAGTGACGTCCGAGGCGTTCAGAGCAGCTTCAGCATTTTCCTTGTGCAGCTGAATGGTCTTCTCGACCTCGTAGCTCTTGGTGTCAATCACCTTCACGGTGCCGGCGCTCAGGGAGGGCACGTAGAGCTTGCCATCAGCGGAGTCCACGTGCATGTTCATTGCGATGTCAGATTCACCCTTGGCATCGGTGAACTCAATCTTCTTGACCAGAGCGTGCAGGGTGGTATCGAAGACGCTAATGCCACCGGAGCCAGATACAAAGACCTTGCCGCTAGAGGGGTCGATGCGTACCTCACGCGGGTGGTTGACGTCGCCTTCTGCGCTACTCCAAATAATCTTGTTGGTCGCAGGGTCGAAGACAGATACCTTGTTGACACGGGTCTGGGTCACCCATACGTATCCGGTTGCTTCGTCGTAGGCAATACCGTAGGGAGATTCAATCTGCTTGCCGGTCGGTGCGGTAGCGCCACGTGCAATAAAGTCCGTGGTCGGGAACTGGTAGACAGTAGCAAGGCTCGGGGTGGATGCAACGTTCCAGGTGCCGACGCCACCGGTCAGAATCGGCGGGCGTCCGGAGGAGAAGGAGGTGTAGAGGGAGGAGGTTGCTGCCGAGTACGCAAGCTGGTACTGGCCGGGCAGGCCCTGGTACTGGGTAGCGCTCACTGCAATGTGGCGGCATTCCTCTGCGGAGTTCTGGGAGTTCCCGCCGGGAACGGATGCGGAGACGTTTGCCGCAAAGGTAGCGGGAACGGCAGCGAAAGAGCCTGCAACAACGGAAAGTGCGCCAGCAATGGCGAGCAACTTACGTGAGGGCTTGGGTGAAGAAGTCATGATGATCCTCAATGATGTGTAGTGGTACTTCTCCAAAGGTCGTGCAACCTCCGGAAGGTGCAAAGCCACCCGACTAATTATTAGGCAAGGTTATACTAAGCAACTATAAAGTTGATAATAAGTCCCTAATCAGGTTGTTTTCAAGTGCTGTTCATCGGATTCCGCAGACCCCAGGCGCCTTACTCACGTATTACTTTTCACTTTTCCTCCACAATTCCGCCTCCACATGCGCTTTCTTCTCTAATAGCGTCTACTCATGGATTGCGTCATCAAATCGAGAGAAGAATATTGTTTTCTCGTATGACATATCAAGACATTTATGACAAATGTTGTCTTAGCGTCTGTTATTAGCCCATGTCATAGGGCGCCTGCCCTAGTTTTTCCCGTTCAAGGTTAAAAGCAAAGAACCCCTCTCCTACCTAAGTAGGAGAGGGCTCCTTTTATTGCTCTAGCAGAGAGTCATGAAGAGGGCTTACTTAGCCTTCTCGATGATCTCCACGATACGCCAACGCTTGGAAGCGGACAGCGGACGGGTCTCTGCAATCAGAACGAGGTCACCGATGCCAGCAGCGTTCTGCTCATCGTGTGCCTTGATCTTGGAGCTACGGCGAACGACCTTGCCGTACAGTGCGTGCTTCACGCGGTCCTCGACCTCGACGACAACGGTCTTGTCCATCTTGTCGGAGACAACGTAGCCGCGGCGGGTCTTGCGGTAGCCGCGCTCTTCGTTCTTTACTTCACTCACTTGGACTCACCTTCAGTTGCGGGACGAATACCGAGCTCGCGCTCACGCAGCACGGTGTAGATACGTGCGATGTCGCGCTTGATAGTGCGGCGACGACCTGCGTTAGCCTGACCGGTGACTTCCTGGAAGCGGATGTTGAAGAGTTCCTTCTTCGCTTCGCTCAGCTTTGCAGCCAGCTCTTCGTTGGAGAGCTCTGCGAGCTTATCGATGCTCAGGTCCTTGGATCCTACTGCCATCTCGCTTATTCACCACCTTCGCGGCGACGCACAACACGTGCCTTCATCGGGAGCTTGTGGATTGCCAGGCGCATTGCCTCGCGAGCCACTTCTTCGGACACACCGGAGAGTTCAAACATGACTCGACCCGGCTTGACATTTGCGACCCACCACTCGGGCGAACCCTTACCGGAACCCATACGGGTTTCAGCGGGCTTCTTGGTCAGCGGACGGTCGGGATAAATGTTGATCCAGACCTTACCGCCACGCTTGATGTGACGGGTCATTGCGATACGTGCAGCCTCAATCTGGCGGTTGGTCACGTATGCGGGCGACAGGGCCTGAATGCCCCACTCACCGAAGCTAACCTCGGTGCCGCCCTTTGCGAGACCACTACGCTTGGGGTGGTGCTGCTTGCGGTACTTTACTCGACGGGGAATAAGCATTTATGCCTCACCGTTCTCTGCAGTCTTGGCCTCGACCTTTGCCGAAGCGTTCTCGTTGCGGCGCTCGCGACGAGGACCACGGTTGCCCTGGCGGCGGCGGTCACCATCGCGGCGGTTGCCACGGCGGTTGTTTGCTGCCTGCTGAGCTGCCAGCTCCTTGTCGGTCAGGTCGCCCTTGTAGATCCAGACCTTCACGCCGATGCGACCGAAGGTGGTCTTAGCCTCGAAGAAGCCGTAGTCGATGTTCGCACGCAGGGTGTGCAGGGGCACACGGCCTTCGCGGTAGAACTCGGAACGGGACATTTCAGCGCCACCCAGACGGCCGGAGCACTGGATACGGATACCCTTTGCGCCTGCACGCTGTGCGGACTGGATTGCCTTCTTCATTGCACGGCGGAATGCAACACGCGATGCGAGCTGCTCTGCGATGCTCTGTGCAACCAGCTGAGCGGAGAGGTCGGGGTTAGCAACCTCGAGGATGTTCAGCTGAATCTGCTTGTTGGTGAGCTTCTCGAGCTCGCCGCGGATGCGGTCTGCTTCTGCGCCACGGCGGCCAATCACGATACCGGGACGAGCGGTGTGGATGTCCACACGCACGCGGTCACGGGTACGCTCGATCTCGACCTTTGCAACGCCTGCGCGATCCAGGTTCTTAGCCAGCAGCTCGCGGATCTTTACGTCCTCGCGGACGAAGTCAGCGTAACGCTCGCCGGGCTTGTTGGAATCAGCGAACCACTTGGAGACGTGGTCAGTGGTGATGCCCAGTCGGAAACCGTTCGGGTGAATTTTCTGACCCATTTAGCGGTCCTCCTCCTTCTCCGGGGTAGCAACTACCACGGTGATGTGGCTGGTGCGCTTGTTGATTCGGTATGCGCGACCCTGAGCGCGGGGCTGAATGCGCTTCATGGTCGGGCCCTCGTTCACGAATGCTTCGCTGATGAACAGCTCTTCCTCGCGGAAGGGCAGACCCTGCTGGGTTGCCTTCTGACGAGCGTTAGCTACTGCCGAAGCAACGATCTTGTATACCGGCTCCGAAGCTGCCTGGGGGGCGAACTTCAGAATCGCCAGAGCCTCTTCCGCCTGCTTACCACGGATCAGGTTGACGACACGGCGGGCCTTCATAGGCGTAACGCGAACGAAACGCGCTGATGCCTTGGCTTCCATTGCCTATCTCTCTTTCGTCTATTGCCGAAAGGGAAACGTTAGCTTATCGGTATGAACCGATTAGCGACGCTTACCCTTACGGTCGTCCTTCACGTGGCTGCGGAAAGTGCGGGTCGGAGCAAACTCACCGAGCTTGTGACCAACCATCGACTCGGTGATGAACACCGGCACGTGCTTGCGACCGTCGTACACTGCGATGGTGTGACCGAGCATGTCGGGGATAATCATCGAGCGACGCGACCAAGTCTTGATTACGTTCTTGGTGCCCTTCTCGTTCTGAGCTGCAACCTTCAGGTAGAGGTGCTGATCAACGAAAGGGCCCTTCTTCAAACTACGAGGCATGTTTCAGGCTCCTTAGCGCTTCTTGCCAGTACGACGGCGACGAACGATGAGCTTGTCGCTTTCCTTGTTGGGACGGCGGGTACGACCCTCGGGCTTACCGTTGGGGTTAACCGGGTGACGACCACCGGAGGTCTTACCTTCACCACCACCGTGCGGGTGGTCAACCGGGTTCATGACCACACCACGGACGGTCGGGCGGATGCCCTTCCAGCGGTTACGGCCTGCCTTACCCCAGTTGATGTTGGACTGCTCAGCGTTGCCAACTTCACCAACGGTTGCGCGGCAGCGAACATCCACGTTGCGGATTTCGCCGGAGGGCAGACGGAGCTGACCGTACTTGCCTTCCTTAGCAACCAGCTGTACAGAAGCACCTGCGGAACGAGCCAGCTTTGCGCCGCCACCGGGGCGGAGCTCGACACAGTGAATCACGGTACCAACGGGGATGTTGCGCAGGGGCAGGTTGTTACCGGGCTTGATGTCAGCTGCGGGGCCGGACTCGACGATGTCGCCCTGAGCGAGCTTGTTCGGAGCGATGATGTAGCGCTTGGAACCATCGAAGTAGTGCAGCAACGCGATGCGAGCGGTACGGTTGGGATCGTACTCGATGTGCGCAACGCGTGCGTTAACGCCGTCCTTGTCGTGACGACGGAAGTCGATCAGACGGTACTGGCGCTTGTGGCCGCCACCCTTGTGACGGGTGGTGATGCGGCCGGTGTTGTTACGGCCGCCGGTCTTGTGAAGCGGACGAAGCAGGGACTTTTCCGGGGTGGAGCGGGTGATCTCGGAGAAATCAGCAACGCTCGAACCGCGGCGACCCGGGGTCGTCGGCTTGTACTTACGAATACCCATTTAGATATTTCTTCCTTCGTTAAAGTGGTCTCCGCGGGGCTTATGCCTGCGGACCGCCGAAGATGTCGATGGTGCCTTCCTTGAGGGTCACAATCGCACGCTTGGTGTTCTTGCGAGCGCCCCAACCGAAACGGGTGCGCTTGCGCTTGCCCTGACGGTTGATGGTGTTGACGGAAGCAACCTTGACGTCAAAGATCTTCTCGATGGCCTGCTTGATTTCCAGCTTGTTGGAATCGGTTGCGACCTCGAAGGTGTACTTACCTTCGTCGAGCTGACCGTAGCTCTTCTCGGAAACGACGGGAGCGATGATCACGTCGTATACAGACTTGGTGGAAACGCTCATTACTTAGCGCCCTCCTTCTTCTGAGCTGCAGCAACGAATGCATCGAATGCTGCCTTGGTGAAGACCACGTCGTCAGAAACCAGCACATCGTAGGTGTTGAGCTGATCTGCGTACAGAACGTGGACGTTCTCCAGGTTACGTGCGGACAGAGCCACAACGTCCTCTGCACGAGCAATCACAAGAAGGATGTTCTTGCGCTCGGTGATAGCTGCGAATGCAGCCTTTGCAGCCTTGGTCGAGGGGATTTCACCGGAGATGAAGTTCTCGACAACGTGGACGCGGTCGTGACGAGCGCGATCGGAGAGAGCACCGCGCAGTGCAGCGGCGATCATCTTCTTGGGGGTGCGCTGTGCGTAGTTACGCGGGGTCGGACCGTGAACAACGCCACCGCCGGTCATGTGCGGTGCACGGATGGAGCCCTGACGTGCGTTACCGGTACCCTTCTGCTTGAAGGGCTTACGGCCTGCACCGGAAACCTCGCCGCGGTTCTTGGTCTTGTGGGTGCCCTGGCGTGCAGCAGCGAGCTGTGCAACGACAACCTGGTGCAGCAGGGGCACGGATGCCTGCGCGTCGAAAATCTCTGCGGGCAGGTCTACCTTAAGGGTCTTAACAGCCATGATGTATTAGGCTCCCTTCACAGCGGTACGAACCAGAACAACGCCGCCCTTGGGACCGGGGATTGCACCCTTGATCAGCAGGACATTGTTCTCTGCGTCCACACCCTGGATAGTCAGGTTCAAGGTAGTGTGACGTGCTGCGCCCATACGGCCAGCCATGCGCATACCCTTGAACACGCGTGCGGGGTAGGATGCGCCACCGATGGAACCGGGCTTACGGTGGTTCTTGTGCTGACCGTGAGACGCGCCAACACCCTTGAAGCCGTGACGCTTCATAACACCTGCGAAGCCCTTACCCTTGGTCTTACCAACGACGTCGACCTTCTGGCCTGCTTCGAAGAGCTCAACGGTCAGTTCCTGACCGAGGGAATACTCAGAAGCATCTGCGGTACGCAGCTCGACGATGTGGCGACGGGGGGTAACACCGGCCTTCTCGAAGTGACCAGCCAGGGGCTTGGTAACCTTGCGAGAGTCGATTGCACCGAAACCAATCTGAACAGCTTCGTAGCCGTCAGTTTCCTGGTTACGGATCTGGGTAACAACGTTAGAATCAGCCTTGACGACGGTGACGGGCACAAACTTGCCGTCCTCGTCCCAGACCTGGGTCATGCCGAGCTTGGTGCCCAGCAGGCCCTTCACCTGGCGCTCGAATTTGTTAGTCATTAGATGCGATCCTCTACAGCTTGATCTCGATGTTTACGTCTGCCGGCAGGTCGAGACGCATGAGGGCATCAACAGCCTTGGGGGTCGGATCAACAACGTCGATCAGACGCTTGTGCGTACGCATCTCGAAGTGCTCGCGGCTGTCCTTGTACTTGTGGGGAGAACGGATAACACAGTAAACGTTCTTCTCGGTCGGCAGCGGCACGGGGCCAACTACAGTTGCGCCTGCGCCCTTTACCGTTTCGACGATTTTCCGTGCCGAAGAATCGATGACCTCGTGGTCATAGGACTTCAGACGGATGCGGATTTTCTGTCCCGCCATCTGTCGGACTCTCTTTCTTGATGTATTCCCTGTATCGGAGCTTTTGCCCCTTTGTTATAGCGCTTAAGGAACGCGATATATTCATCACGTGCGCCACTCAGAACGGACTGAATCCGGCTTTGCCGGGTTCCTCACCCCGCCTGAGTACCGACCCCCGAACTCGGGCGTGTCGTCTATTTTCTAGACAGACTCATCCCGTCATCCTTCGGACCGGGTCATACGTGGGCCTACCTTTAGTGCAGGTAGACGCTTTGACAACGTCGTCAATTCTCTCAGAGTTAGAGCCCTGATGCAATACGAACACAAGTTAAGTGCTTAAGAACACTTAACTGTCGCTGTCAACCTGAGGATACTCCCACGATGCAACTCTCAGGGAGCTTTCAATCTACTTTCAGTAAGTTCCATGCGCTTTATTGCTCTTAATAAAGCTTTTAGGCCTAAAGACTCTCGTATCGTAGAAGTATCACTACAGCCTAAGGAGAAACCATGTCTCAGCCGACACAACCTCATCAGGCATCCTCTAGCTCTCACTCTTCGTCTCAGAGCCCTCAGTATGCTCAGCCGCAAGGTCTCGGCTTGTACGTTCCCCCGTCCCTATCGAGTCCGTATCCTCAGCCTCCTGCGCAGCGACGCCGAGTCAATGAGGATATCTTCCTCAATATTGTTCTGTACATTGGTTCGCTCCTGCTCATCGGTGCTGCGGGCCTTTTTGTCACCTCGGTGACTTCTTCTCAGGATGAAACGGCTATCTTCCGTGTCCTCGCAATGGCGCTTGGAGCAGTCGTCTTCTACGGAGCCGGTCTGCTCACCTACCGTTTCGTGGAGCGCCTACGTATCGCTTCCTACTCTTTTGCAGCAACCGGTCTTGCGTTTATTCCTCTGACCGGCGTTGCTATCTATGTCCTTAAGATTTGGACTGAAGGACGCTACATCTGGCTCCTCACGTCTCTGGTTGGCACTGCAGCCATTGTTGGAGCCTGTGCCCTCATGCGTAACCGTGTGATGGCGTACCTGCTGATTTCGTTCATTGTTTCGGACTCGTTGGCGGCTACGAAGGTAGCGGCTCTGCCTTTCGTTTGGTATTTCGTTTCGCTGACTGCAGTTGCCACTGTTCTGGGTTTGATTCTGCACTTTGCCCCGAATGCGGCCCCGAAGGGTATCCGCGAAGGTCTTGTTGATTCTTCCCGCATTTTTGTTCCGGCTACTGCCATCGCTATTTTCTTCTTCACTAGCGATCTGAGCTACACGGATGCGGGTATTGCGTTTGCAGTCATGTCTGTGCATGCCATTCTTTTCACATGGCTGAACGGCACGGCGGATTACTACGCCCAGGCACGCATCTACCCGATTGCGTCTGTTCTCTCCTTCATCATGGACTCGGATCACGGCCCGTGGTTCCCCAGCATCTTCTTCGTCTCGGTTCTGGTTGTTAACCTGATTTCTGCTTACGTATTTATTCCTCGTCTGCAGAAGACTATTACTGGTTCTGCTCCTGCTACTGATGAACAGCCCGAGCAGGTGCAAAGCACCCCGGCTATCCCCTGGGCGAAGGAATCTCTTCACCAACCCACTCGCAAGATAGAGTGGTTGCCTGCAATTGACGCATGCGTCGGCGTATTCTTCTCCTTCTTTGCTCTCCTTGATGCCTTCTATACTGCTCACGTCGCTGATAGCGTTACCTACGCAACGCGCTGGAGCACTTTCCTTCCCTACGCAGAAGGTAATCAAGGTATCTTCCCCGCTCCCTGGGTTATCGGTGTCCTCTGCATCGTGAGCTTCTTGCTGTATCGCAAGGCAATTCAGCCTCTGGTGCTCATGAGTTTTGTAGCGCTCATCCCGGTCATTGGCATGTATGCTTCCCTCGGCAACCAGGGAACGTTCTATCTGTTCTTCGCGGCAGCAGTAGTCATTTACCTACTCAGCGTTAAGGCCCCCGAGGCACGTACCGCTGGAGCGGTACTGAGCAACATCGGTTATGCCATTGGTATGATTCAGCTCTTCCTCGCTCTCATTCCTGAGATGCAGACTTCTGAGTCGCTTTTGATGTTTGCGTTGGTCTGCGCGGCTATTGCGCTACTGACTTTTGTCCTCTCTCAGGGCGTTGCAACGCAGAACGCAAGCTACCGTCTTGTAGAGATGTCGACGTACCTCTTCTTGGGCGTTTTTGCTCTCTTCGTGGGGTACGTAGCTAACCATGCTGATGGCGGAGCACATGGTCGATTCTGGGTTGGTTTCCCTCTCTTCTCGGGTGCCGTCCTCTTCTTGAGCGTCCTGAGCGCTCTTATTCTGGCCCGCGCGCTACGACTTTCGGATGTTGGTTCCTTCCGCTCCACGCTTGTCATGTTTGTCCGTATCGCGTTCTACGCGACTCTGCTTATCGCGACGATTGGCTCGCGACACTACCTGCTGTACGACTTGCAGAAGGAGTATATTGCTGTAGCACTGCCGGCGCTCCTGACCGTCGTTTATGGTGCGCTTGGTTTCTTTATGCCGGTTGGCTCTTCGATTCGTTCGGAGCTACTCACCGTTGCGCGATTCCCCATCTGCTGGTCGGTCATTCTGCTCGCAATCACCGGCAATATGAAGGAATCGCTCGTAGACTTCCTCGTACTTGCACTGCTGGCGGTTCAGGCGCTGTGCAGCGTGCTACTCTACGCGTACTCCAAGCGAAGCTACGAAGCATACGCGGCAGCAATTTTCTTCACTCTTGGTTCTATCCTGAGCGCAGGCCGTTTCATTGGCGATTTTGATAATCTTCTGTTCGCGGTAGCAACTCCTGCCATCTTCATCGCTGTATGGGTGCTTGCCCTCATCTTCAGGGTCCCCCGCATGCAAATTGGTGCCTCCATCAGCATCACGACTTTCTGCATCGGTGCTCTGTGGAATCTCTTCAACACGAGGGAAAGCACAATGGAAATGACTCTTCTGGGCTACTACGCTCTGATTGCCGTCATCATCCTGTTCGTTCTGAAGGTCATGCTCCCGGTTGAGGTCTTCGGTGTGAGCGCAAACGTTCGTCCTCGCATTGCTGTCCCGGTCGGTAATACGATGGTTGATTTGCCGATGCACGGCCCGCTGGGTGCCCCCTACGCGCGTTTCATGTCTCGCCGCCCCCTGAGCCAGGGCATCTATGCACCGGTCAATACGCTGCTGATGATTCCCGCTCTGGCGGTGCTGGGATTCTACACTTTCGTTGGGCTGGCTTTTGAGCCCAAGCAGGTAGAACTCAACGCACTTCTCTGGGGTCTAGGCGCTCTGTCTTTCGTGTCTGTCACCAAGGCGAAGAACCTGCCGATCGTCTGCACTACGGCGTTCAGCCTCTTCATCGCCCGTCTGGTCATTGATTATTCGAAGTCCAATCCCCTGAGCGTCATAATTGAGGTTGCTCTTCTGATCCTGTTGGCTGTTGTAGCTGCCAAGGTTCTCAAGAACTTCATCGCAAAGAGGCCTGTAGACGAGCAGATATCGGATTCTCCTCTGTACTGGGCTTTGGGTCTGCAGGTATTTCTCACCCTGGTAACGTGGGCAGTTCCCGCTGATGGTCCGGATATTGTGGTGCTGGTACTCGGCATCGCTCTGACTCTCCTGAGCGCTCTGCTGCTCGACCGAGTCTGGACCTATATTGCAACCGCCCTGGTCACCCTCGATCTGGCAATTTTGCTCAACGGTCTGAACCCGCTGACCCTGCTGATTATCTCTATTCTGCTCATCGCAGGCGTTATCTGGCGTCTGCTGGTGCGACAGAACAAGCAGGATGCAGCAGCTCCGCACCAGGGTTCTGAGCAGCTCGGGAATTTCCCGCACACTCAAGATCAGCCGGATATGTATCCGCAGGGCAATGTCCAGATGCAGCAGCCCCCGGCTCCTCAGCAGGGCTACCAGCCTCGCCACGAGGAAAACATCTAGCCATCGGTACACATAGGTTCTATTCCTACGGCATTCTGTAGTAGGATTAGCTATGTCCCTTCCGAGGGGCAGTCATTCGAATTGCGGTTCCCAGCCTTCGGGCTGGGAACCGTTTTTCTTTGT
This sequence comes from Rothia mucilaginosa, assembly GCA_963542785.1. Classification (GTDB taxonomy): domain Bacteria; phylum Actinomycetota; class Actinomycetes; order Actinomycetales; family Micrococcaceae; genus Rothia; species Rothia mucilaginosa_G. The sequence continues at coordinate 3,004 of CAUUAD010000002.1, read as the reverse complement.
CCGCAAACCCTATTCACATCTGCAACGTCTATTTTGCGTCCTTTTGCCAGCTCCTTGAAAGTGCGTGGGCGTTCAAGAACGGTAAGCCAATGACAGCGTGTCCGCCCCCCCTTCGCCCTACTACAGGTCTGAGGCACGGGTGTGCGATACTGCTACCGCTCTGAGGATTCCTCACCATTGACTCCTCACCGCTGAGGCTCCGATCTTCTCCCCTATCTTTTAGCGTGGGTTTCTGCCGCACAAAAGCGCTGAGAGCCTGTTGAAGGGCGTCTATAGCGCCCAGGACGTGGTTACGAGGTTTCTCCCGGCAGAGAGGAATACACCTGTCTCTTTGCAGCCTTCAGCAACCCGCAAAAGGGCATAACAAAAGGACCCCCGCAGATGCGGGGGTCCTTGAGTATCGCTACCTGGTGGAGAGTTTCCCCTCCGGCAGATCTTTAGCGAATTGTCGTAAATTTACGGCAATTACTTGATGATCTTGGTAACGCGACCCGAACCAACGGTGCGGCCACCCTCACGGATAGCGAAGCCGAGGCCCTCTTCCATTGCGATGGGCTGGATTAGGGTAACGGTCATCTCGGTGTTGTCACCGGGCATAACCATCTCGGTACCCTCGGGGAGGGTGATAACGCCGGTCACGTCAGTGGTACGGAAGTAGAACTGAGGACGGTAGTTGGAGTAGAAGGGGTTGTGACGGCCACCCTCATCCTTGGAGAGGATGTAGACGTTTGCCTCGAACTCGGTGTGGGGGGTGATGGAGCCCGGCTCCACGACAACCTGACCACGCTCAACATCGTCACGCTTCAGACCACGCAGCAGCAGACCACAGTTCTCGCCTGCCCATGCTTCGTCGAGCTGCTTGTGGAACATCTCGATACCGGTAACGGTGGTCTTCTGGATCGGGCGGATACCGACGATCTCGACCTCGGAGTTGATCTTCAGGGTACCGCGCTCTGCACGACCGGTAACAACGGTGCCACGACCGGTGATGGTGAAGACGTCCTCGATGGGCATGAGGAAGGGCTTGTCCTTCTCACGCACGGGGTCCGGAATGTAGGTGTCGACTGCGTCCATGAGCTCCTCGACCTTAGCAACCCACTCGGGGTCGCCTTCGAGAGCCTTCAGTGCGGAAACGCGAACAACGGGAGCGTTGTCGCCGTCGAACTCCTGCGAGGAGAGGAGGTCACGGACCTCCATCTCGACGAGGTCGAGGAGCTCTTCGTCGTCAACCATGTCTGCCTTGTTCAGTGCAACCAGCAGGGTGGGGACGCCAACCTGGCGAGCGAGCAGAACGTGCTCGCGGGTCTGTGCCATGGGGCCGTCGGTAGCTGCAACCACGAGGATTGCGCCGTCCATCTGAGCCGCACCGGTAATCATGTTCTTGACGTAGTCAGCGTGGCCGGGAGCGTCAACGTGTGCGTAGTGGCGCTTCTCGGTCTGGTACTCGATGTGAGCAATGTTAATGGTAATACCGCGCTGGCGCTCCTCGGGAGCGGAGTCGATCATACCGAAGTCGCGCTTCTCGTTCAGGTCCGGGTACTTGTCAGCCAGAACCTTGGAGATTGCTGCGGTCAGGGTGGTCTTACCGTGGTCAACGTGACCAATGGTACCGACGTTAACGTGAGGCTTGGAGCGCTCGAACTTAGCCTTAGCCAAGAGTGTTCCTCCTAGAACGATTGAAAACATGCACGCGGATCTTCGCTCCGGCGCATCCCGTTATAAAACGGTCTAGCGTCTACAATAGCGGATTACGCCGCAGAGATGAAACTGTTCATGCTCTCAATGATGGATTTAATTGAAAATTTTGATGTGGGCCACAGGTTTTTGACCCGTGGCCCACGGGTGAGACACGGAAATTACTCGCCGCGGCTCTTCTGGATGATCTCGTCAGCGACGTTCTTGGGAACCTCGCCGTAGCTATCGAATGCCATCGAGAACACTGCACGACCCTGGGTCTTACCACGCAGGTCGCCAATGTAACCGAACATTTCGGTCAGGGGCACGATAGCCTTGATGATCTTAACGCCGGATGCGTCCTCCATGGAACGAACCTGGCCACGGCGGGAGTTCAGGTCGCCGATAACGTCGCCCATGTACTCCTCGGGGGTACGAACCTCAACGTCCATCAGCGGCTCGAGCAGGACCGGGTTAGCGCGCTTAGCGCCTTCCTTGAAGACCATCGAACCAGCGATCTTGAACGCCATTTCGGAGGAGTCGACGTCGTGGTATGCACCATCGATCAGGGTTGCCTTCACGCCCACCATCGGGTAGCCAGCGAGGACACCGAACTTCATAGCGTCCTGGATACCAGCGTCGACCGAGGGGATGTACTCGCGAGGAACGCGGCCACCGGTGACCTTGTCCTCGAACATGTACAGCTCTTCGCCATCCAGGGGCAGGGGCTCGAAGGAGACCTGCACCTTTGCGAACTGACCGGAACCACCGGTCTGCTTCTTGTGGGTGTAGTCGACCTTCTCGACTGCCTTCTTGATGGTCTCGCGGTAAGCAACCTGAGGCTTACCAACGTTAGCCTCAACCTTGAACTCACGCTTCATACGGTCAACAATGATGTCCAGGTGCAGCTCACCCATACCACCAATTTCGGTCTGACCGGTTTCTTCGTTCAGCGAAACGGTGAAGGTGGGATCCTCAGCGGAAAGCTTCTGGATAGCGGTGGACATCTTCTCCTGGTCACCCTTGGTCTTGGGCTCAATAGCCACGAAGATCACGGGATCGGGGAAGGTCATCGACTCGAGGACAATCGGGTGTGCAGGGTCGCACAGGGTGTCACCAGTGGTGGTGTCCTTCAGACCAATCGCAGCGTAAATGTGACCTGCGGTAATCTCCTCAACAGGGTTCTCCTTGTTAGAGTGCATCTGGAAGAGCTTACCGATGCGCTCCTTCTTACCCTTGGTGGAGTTCAGAACCTGCTGGCCCTGAGCAGCGGTACCGGAGTACACACGGGTGTAGGTCAGCTGACCGTAGAACGGGTGAGCTGCAACCT
>CAUUAD010000001.1:0-56441 GCA_963542785.1 Rothia mucilaginosa | reverse complement strand
ATCCGCAGCTGATTCGTTTTCGCGCGCATCCGCAGCCGCTGGAGGCGGTTGCCGCCTACCTGTCCGGGCTGGCGGATGAGGCGGATGCCCGCGGCTACTCTTTCAACCGTGCGCTGATTGGTGCGGGCGAAGATGGTGCAGACGAAAATAGCGCAGGCGAAAACGGCACTGACAAGGCAGAAAACCCGTACGTTTCGGTTGCGCGTATTCCTGTTCCTTTCGGTCAGCTGGAGTATGATCTCGCCTTTTTGCAGCACAAGGTGGCGGGGCGTGACCCCGAGTGGGAGCAGCAGTTGAGCGAGCGTCTGGCGGCGCGCGGCGAGTTGGCGGCGTGTGCGCATCCGCTCTTTGAGGTGGTTCCGGGCGCTATTGAGCCCTGGGAAAAGACGAAAGATTTCTAGATAGAAGGATTTCTAGATAGAAGGGCTTCTAAGAGCTTGAGCATAGTAATGCCCCGGCGGTAACCCTTGCGGGTGCCTGCCGGGGCATTACTGTATGGTGGCTCAAGCTGTGCGGGAACAAGCATCTCAGCGCGTCATAGAGCGCTAATAACAGCTTGGCGCTGGGTCTTTTACCTCGAGGTTTTTACTTAGTGGTCAGCGCGGGCTTAATCTCCTTCACGATTGTCTCAAGCATCTTCAGGTTGAAGTCCACACCCAGCTGGTTCGGGATAGTCAGCAGCACGGTGTCCGCCGCCTGAACCGCCTCATCACGGGCGAGCTCTTCGGCAATATCCGCCGGGTCACCAATGTAGCTGCGACCAAAGCGAGAGAAGGCGTTGTCGATAATACCGGTGTAGTCCTGCGAGTCCTCCGCGGCGCGGCGACCGAAGTACCGTGCCGAGGTCTCGTCAATAACGGGCAGCACCGAGCGGGACACCGAAACACGCGGAACACCCGAATTGCCAGCCTTCACCCACTCGGAGCGGAAGAGGCGAATCTGCTGCGCCTGCTGCTGGTCGAAAGGAATGCCCTTATCTTCCAGCATCAGGGTTGAGGACATGAGGTTCAGGCCCTTCTGCGCGGTCCACACCGCGGTGCTATCGGTGCCTGCACCCCACCAGATGCGCTCGCGCAGACCCGGCGACTGCGGCTGAACGGAGGCGTACTTGCCCGCCACGCGAGCGCTGGGTGCCATACCCTCGCCCTCAATTGCCTTGAGGAAAATGTCGAGGTGGCGGCGCGCCATATCGCTCTCGTTTTCGCCTTCTGCCGGGTAGTAGCCGAAGCTTTCAAAGCCGCGGATGACGGATTCGGGCGAGCCTCGGGAGACGCCCAGCTGCAGTCGGCCTGCAGCGATGAGGTCTGCCATGGCGGCAAGTTCTGCCATGTAGAGCGGGTTTTCGTAGCGCATGTCGATCACGCCGGTGCCGAGCTCAATGCGTTCGGTCTTAGCGGCGATTGCGGAGAGCAGCGGGTAGGGGGTCGCCTGCTGCTGATCGAAGTGGTGCACGCGGAAGAATGCGCCGTCCAATCCAATCTCTTCGGCACCTACCGCGAGGTCGATTGCCTGGTGCAGGGATTCTGCGGCCGAGGGTACGCGGGAGCCGGGGACCTCAGCCCAGTGGCCGAAGGAGAGGAATCCGAGCTTCTTCTCGTCGCCGCGCTTGGGTTCGAGGTGGCTGATGCGGATGGATTCGTCGAGCTGCGGGGTGCCAGGGTTATTGGGGGTGTTCATGGTTTTTCCTTTGCGGGTTGCGCTCGGGCTCGTGTAGTGCCGGGCTGGTGGTTTAAATCTAAACCCAAATACTTTACATGTCAAGTATTTTGTTTCGGAATGTTACGCGAGAGCACCACTCCCCCGACCTCACGGCGCGCCCACCCGCCGGAACACAAATACTGGCGAAAATATAGGCGCAAGTATGGGCACAAAAGGGCACAGAAAAGCCCGGCAACACGAACACATCGCGCCGCCGGGCTCAACTACTCAACAGCTAAAACTACAGCTATAACAGCAGAAACAAGCTACCTTAGGAACGCTTCGCCAACGGAACCCACAGCTCCATACGGTAATCAGCCGCCTGCATATCGCCGCGACCATACACCTCAAGGCCACCCACCGGGCGGTACTGCGGATTCTTCGCGAAGAACGCCTCCTCAAAGCTCGCAAAACCAGCCGGAATAGACTCCGAAATCGGGCCGGTCACCTCAACCACCGCATAGGTGCTCGCAGGCAACTCCAGCACACCCAGACCAAGCTTCGCCGCGCTCGCTGGCTCCGACACCAGGAAGCCCGCAGTGTAGCGGACCTGGCCCTTCGGGTTCGGCTGAGTGCACACGCCCAGGTACTGGGTCACGTTCAGAACATCCAGCATCGCCGGGGACGCCTTCTGATTCAGCTCATCCCACAGCGAGGAGAAGTCGCCGTCCAGGGGGAACACCTGCGAAACGCCGGCAACAACCATTGCCGGGTGCTCCTCAATGCGAGGTTCAGAAATCTGAACCGCGCCGCCCTTAGCGGCTGCCATTAGGCGTTCGCCTCAGCTGCTTCGCGGTCCACCGAGCACTCGGGCACGCAGTGGCGCTTCGCGTCATCAGCTGCGCACTCGGGGCAGAGCAGAACCAGCTCGCGGCAGGAGTCGTTAGAGCAGTTCTCGAACTTGTTCGAGGGGGCGCCGCACTGTTCGCACTTGCCGATGGTGACGGTGTCCGGGGTGAACTCCATGTGCATGCGCTTGTCGAAGACGTAGAGCGAGCCTTCCCACAGTTCCTTATCGCCGTACTTCTCGCCGTAACGCACGATGCCGCCGTCGATCTGGTAAATCTCCTTGAAGCCGCGGTTCTTCATCAGCGCGGAGAGAATCTCACAGCGAATACCGCCGGTGCAGTAGGTGACGACCGGCTTGTCCTTAATGTGGTCGTACTTGCCGGACTCAATCTCGCGGATGAAGTCGTGGGTGGTGCGCACGTCGGGAACGATAGCGTTCTTGAACTTGCCGATCTTCGCCTCGAACGCGTTACGGCCGTCGAAGAAGACCACTTCGTCACCGCGCTCTTCAACAAGCTTGTTGACCTCTTCAGGCTTCAGGTGCACGCCGCCGCCAACGACGCCGTTCTCGTCCACCTGCAGCTCGTCGGGAGCACCGAAAGCCACAATCTCGTCGCGTGCCTTCACGGATAGGCGGGGGAAGTCCTCCGCGCCGCCCTCGGACCACTTGAACTCCATGTTCTTGAAGCCGGGGTACTTGCGGGTTTCCTTGGTGTACGCCTTGACCGCGTTGATTTCGCCGCCGAGGGTGCCGTTAATGCCGTGCTTGGAAATGAGGATGCGCCCGCGCAGGCCGAGCTTCTCGCAGAGGGCACGCTGCCAGAGCATGACCGCCTGCGGGTCGGCGATGGGGGCGAACTGGTAATACAGAATAATCTTATTTTGAGCCACGAAACTATTTTATCGTCATATACGTCTAACGCATGCAGATTTTTTGATATGTGCGCGCTGGCTACGGGGTCGGCAGTACAGAAGCGGTGCCGGGGCGGGGTTCAGACAGGCACGGGGCACAGATTCAGGACGGCACATGACCGGCGGCAGGTCGGGGTGTAGCCCGCCGCTCTACAATGGAACCCATGCCGCACAGCACCCCTTCGCAGAACGCCAACCAGCACCCCGAACAGCAGTCCACACACCAGCCCGAGCAGGGGCAGTCTGCGGCGCGCCCAAAAACGCTCCGTTACCGAGAGCTGCCCACGAGCGCACAGCAGGTGCTGGCATCCCTGCTGCCGGAGGCGGAACGCACCGGAATCCTGCCCGAGCAGGTGACCCATATCCATACCATTGCCGCCAGGGAGGCGAGCTACGCGCCGTGGCCGCAGTGGTTGCATCCGCGTGTGGTGGAGGCTTTTGAATCGCTCGGTATTGCCGAGCCCTACGCCCACCAGGTGCAGGCGGCGAACGCCGCCCATGCCGGTCTCGATGCGGCGCTGGCGGCGAGCGCGGCGCGCTACGGCTGGCAGGCAGGGCGCATCGAAGCTGAGCGTATCGAAGCATCGGCAGCAACGCGCACCGAAGACGCGAAGAGTACCGGCAGCGGCGGGCACGTGATTGTGGCGACGGGTACCGCCTCGGGCAAGACCCTGAGCTACCTGATGCCCACTCTGGACACTATTTATCGCGCATCGTGCGGCGAGCCGGTGAGCTCAACTTCCGCGTATTCTGGGGCGGAAAACCTCAATAATAGAGCGAACGTTCTCTACATTTCGCCGGCGAAGGCACTCTCCGCCGACCAACTCACCGCCCTCACCTCCTACAACCTACCCGGACTCCACGCGGCAAGCTACGACGGCGACACCCCCACCGGCGAACGCCGCTGGATCCGCGAACACGCCAACTTCATCCTCACCACCCCGGACATGCTCAACTACTCAATTCTGAGCAACCACCGGCAGTGGGCGTCCTTCCTGCGCGGGCTGCGCTACGTGGTACTCGACGAGGCGCACAGCTACCGCGGCGTTTTCGGTGCACACATCGCCAACCTGCTGCGCCGCCTGCGCCGCGTCTGCGCACTCTACCGCACCGTGCCCGTGTTCTACGGCGCTTCCGCGACCAGTTCCAACCCGGTCGAGTCTTTCTCCAAGCTCATTGGCGTGCCGCAGCAGGCGGTCACCGCCATTACCGAGTCCACCTCCGCACGCGGTGAAACCACCGTCGCGCTCTGGGAGCCTGAATTCATGCCGCCCAAGGCGCACGATCAGCTCGCCAAGGGTGCCCGCAGCACCCAGCAGCAGGCGGTCCAGTCGAAGGCTGAGCAGGAGGCGCCGCGCCGCGTCTCCCCCGTGGAGCAGGGCGCGCAAATGCTCACCGACCTGGTGCTTTCCCGCACCCGCTCCCTGGTTTTTGCTGGTTCGCGCCGCAGCGTAGAAATCCTCTCACAGAAGACCCAACGCTACCTCGACGAGGTGGAGGCGGGACTCTCCCACCGCGTCGCCGCATACCGCGCCGGGTACACCCCCGAAGAGCGCCGCGAACTCGAACGCAAACTCCGCAACGGCGAACTGCTCGGCCTGGCGAGCACCTCCGCACTGGAGCTGGGCATCGACATCTCCGGGCTGGACGCCGTACTCGTGGCGGGCTGGCCGGGTACCCGCGCCTCCTTCATGCAGCGCGTGGGCCGCGCGGGTCGAAGCGGTCAGGACGCGCTCGCCGTGCTCATCGCCGACGACAACCCGCTCGACACCTACCTGGTGCACCACCCGGAGGCGATTTTCGGACAGGAGGTTGAGGCGACCGTATTCGACCCGACCAACCCGTACGTACTCTCCCCGCAGCTGTGCGCCGCCGCGCAGGAGGCGCCCATCCGCGCCGAAGAGCTGAGCCTGTTCGGGCCGCACACCGCCGCGCTACTGGACCGGCTGGTGCAGCAGGGGTACCTGCGTCGCCGCCCGGACGGCTGGTACTGGACACACGCCGAATCCGCCGCCGACCTGGTCGACATTCGCGGCACCGGAGGCGGCCCCTACCAGCTCATCGACGCCGAAGACGGCACCCTCGTCGGCACGATGGACGCCGCGCACGCCATGAGTCAGGGGCACCCCGGCGCGATCTACATTCACCAGAGCGTGCAGTACGTGGTCGAGTCCCTCAGCGAGGGCGAGCGCGTGATTCTGCTCAGCCGCGTCTACCCGGACTACTACACGCGCGCCGTTGAGAGCACCGAGGTGCGTATTCTGGCGGAGCGTGCGCGGGTTAGTTACGGTGCGCAGAATGTTGGGGAAGCGGTTCCCAGCGAGCTTGCTCCCGAAATCTCAATCCCCGAAACCGATGCGCAGCAGCTCGCCCCGCTCACCATGCACCGCGGGCAGGTTCAGGTCACCGACCAGGTCACCGGATACCGGCGCTTCTCCGTCTACGGCGGCGAATACCTGGGCGAAGAAGCGCAACCCATGCCGCCGGAAGTGCTCATGACCGAGGCGGTCTGGTTCACCTTCGAGCCCAGCTACCTATTCGGCGCGGGCGTGACCGAAGAGGACGGCCCCGGCACCCTGCACGCCGCCGAGCACGCCGCCATCGGACTGCTGCCGCTCATCGCCACCAGCGACCGCTGGGACTTGGGCGGGCTCTCCACGCTACTTCATGTGGACACCGGAAGGCCCACCATTTTTGTCTACGACGCAGCCCCCGGCGGCGCGGGCATTAGCGAGCGCGGCTTCAACGCGGTTACGCAGTGGCTGAGCGCCACCCTCGAAGCCATCGAAAGCTGCGGATGCGACAACGGTTGCCCCTCCTGCGTGCACTCGCCCAAGTGCGGCAACCGCAACGAGCCGCTCAGCAAGCACGGCGCGCGGGCGCTACTGCAGGCAATGTTGCGGAGCATGGCGGAGGCGTAGAACGCACTGGGGGCACTGGGTAGGTAGGACGGGCTGGGATGACAACTCCCGGTGAGCGCAAATAACCTAGTCGGTTGGGCTTTCTGGCTCAGGCGGGTTTTCTGGCTCAACTGGATTCTCTGATTCTGCGGAGCTTTCTGGTGCGGGAGGCTCGGGCGCTGAGTCCTGCGCAGCTTCCAGCTCTTCCTCCAGCTCGGCTACCTCATCGGGGCTCAGCTCCTCCACGTTGCCCGCCGCGTGCTCTTCTTCGGGGCGCCCTTCTTCGAGATGCTCAGCCCCGGCGCGGGCACGCACCCTCGCCGGGCCCAGCGCACCCATGGGCCCCGCGACCGGGACGGCGACCGTCACCTCCACCGTTTCGGGGCGATCCGGAAAAGTGCAGGATTCCAGGTGCGCGCCGTGGCGTTCGGCAAGATCCGCCGCGACCGCGCACGGGTCCCCCTCAGTGAGCCCGCGGTAGGCGTCCGCCGCCGCGAGCGCACTCAAATCGGCGGCCGCGGAAGCCCTGCGGTTTGCGGACACCACCCCAATGAGCCCGGCAATCACCACGGTCACCACCAGTAGCGCGGCAATAATGGTGAGGGCAAGGACGGTGCCGCTACCCGCTTCGGGGTATTGATTCTCGGAGGCTGTTTTCGGGGTGGGACCCATAGCGGCTCTACTCACCTTCATGACCCGCACCGTTTTCAGCATCGTTTTCAGCGCCGGCTTCAACGCGGGCGTGGGCGTCCGCCCGCAGCACCCAGCCGGTTGCCGAACCAATCACACCGGGGGCGGGGCGGCTCACCCGCACGTGCACTTCCCGAGCGCGCCCCGCCTCTGTCACGACTACATCATCAGGAGAAACAGAAATCTGCACGCTCTGCGCCGGGTCGATGCGGCTGACGGCGGAGCGAATCTGCGCCTCGGAATCTCCGCGGGCGGCGGCTCGTGCAGCCACTCGTGCGGACTCCTCTACCTTCAGCTGCGCAACCCCCGTGGAGGCAGCACCCAGGCAGAGGGCGAGCACCACCGTCACGGCGGGTAGGGCGACCGCAAATTCGGCGGTAATCACGCCCTCTTCCGCGGGGCTCTCGTGCGGGGTCGAGAGTGCCGGTTCCACACTGGTTTTCCCTGCGGAGTAAGTGCGCCGCAAAGCACCCAAATTCACATGAGCGTTCATTCTTTATTCCCCCTTTCTCGCGTGATTTTCCGGGGTTCTCAATACCTAGAATCAAACCACACTGCAGGTTTTCCAACACCTCTAGAGCAGTCCCGTATTGCCCGCAATCGACAGGGCGTTACGCACAATATCCAGGAGCATGGAACGCACCTCATCTGACTTGAGAATCAGCACCAGCAGGCCCGCGAAACCGACCGCCGCGAGCATCACAATGCCGTACTCCGCGGTGGAGGCGCCTTCCTCCGGATCGCCCACCGGGGCGTACTCTTCGAGCGCCTTGTCATCGCTCTCAGCGGGCACATATTCGGCGCAGCCGGGCGCGTGCTCACCCAGGCTGCGGCAGGTGGCGCCGCATTCGTCCAGGGTGCAGCCCTCGGCAAGCGCGCGGGCAATGGTCAGCGCCTGCTCGGGGCTCAGGCTGTTCGTGTTCATATCAATCTCCATTTCGTTAGGGTCAATCCTGGGGCCGGCGTGGTTCAGCTCAGCATCACTCAAAAGCTCGGCATCGTTGAAGAGCTCGGGGCATTCTTCGCGTAGCTGCTTCATGGTGGTTGCAATGGCAACGGACAGCGGCACGGGGCCCAGAATGGTCTGCGTTTCAGCGCCCTGCACGGCACCGAGCGCGGCGGGCTGAATTTCGCTCGGAATGCCACCCGGAGCACCGGCCGGGGCGTTTACCGGAGCGCCGACGGGGTGCAGGTCGTGGCGGATTGCTTCGCAGAGGGTGTTCGTCATTGGTTTTCCTTTCGTTGTGCCCTGGTCGTCCGGGGCGGAGTGGGTGCTCATCCGCGTTCACGGCAGATGGGCGAGGGTCTAAAATTTCGGCATTTCAGCTGGTCAACAGCGCTTATGGGCATGGTTCTTTAGCCGGTCAGCGTGGGTAGTAGCGAAATGAGGATGGGCACAATGCCCAGGCAGATAAAGGCGGGCAGCGAGCACAGCCCGAGGGGCACCACGAGCGCTACGGAGAGCTTTCCGGCGGCGCGTTCTGCCGCGCGGCGTTCGCTGAGGCGGTGCGCATCGGCAAGGGAGAGCAGCAACGCAGTGCTGGGTGCGCCACCCGTGTAGGCGGGAGCGAGTGCATCCCGTAGCTCACCGAAGGTTCCCACCGCGGAGCCCGACCAGGCGCTCCCCCAGCCGCTGCCCATCTGTAGGCGCTGGCAGACTGTGTGCAGGGGTCGACTGTTGAGCGCCTCGGCGAGGGTGCTCAGGGCGGCGAGCGGGGCAAGCCCGGCTCTCAACTGCGCGGCGAGTAGTTCCAGCACGAGGGCGGTATCAACGGGCGCGGCACCGGCTGGTGAGGCAGGCTTTTTCCCCTCAGATTCGGCATTCGCCGTCCGCATGCTCTCCACCTCCGCCCGATGCACGAGCGCGGCAGTCCAGCGGCGCCCGGCGAAGGCGAGCCCCAGCCCGAGCAAACCGGTGAGCGCCCCGAGAATGGATCCGGTCAGCACACCCACGGGGTCACTTCCCATCAGCACTCCCAGCCCGAGCCCAAGAAGCGGCAGCCAGGAGAGAATCCTGCCGGTGGCGCGCGGCGCGGCGAGAGCACTCTGTCTGCCCAGAAGCGCATCAATGCGTTCTTCGGCGTGTTCTGCGGCGCGTTCCAGGCTCGTGGCAAGTGGCGCACCGGCGCTCTCGCTCATGCGCAGGCTCAGCTGCAGGTCGTGCAGGCGCTCACGGCTGTGCGGGCGCATCCGGGTGCTGTTTTCGAGCAGCTGCGCGCAGGCGAGGTGTGCGGGGGCGCCCCAGGAGGTAAGCGTGGCGAGCACCTGCGTGAAGCGGCGGATATCTTCGGCGCACCGCTTGTGCCCGTAGTCTTCGGAGAGGGGCGAGAAGCCTCGTGCCCGTCGAGCTTGGGCGCTTTTCCCAGCGCTTTCCCGGGCTGTTATTTTCTTCGCGTGCATTTTCCCCGCATCCGGCACCGGTTCGTTTTGCCCGAACTGTGCAAACTGCCCGGTGCCAGGGTCGGCGTGCACCGCCTCCTGCAGGGGAATGCCGGCGCGCAGGTTCAGGGCGAGGGTGCGTAGCATGAGCGGCCACATGCGCATTTCCTCGGCGCTGGCTGCTCCGGCGAGGTGCTCAGCCCAGCGTTCGCGAAGGCTTCCTCGACTCGTTTCTTCCCTTTTCATGGTTCCTCCTTTCACGTTTTCCGTTTCCCCTTTACGGGGGCTAGTACCCAACTTCGGAGCCCACAGAAATACGCCTGACCTGCAGATACTCTTCGCTCCCCTCAACTGCGGGGTGCAGGCTGTAGACGCCCTCGATGCGGCGGCGTCCGTCCCGGTGTTCCAGGTGGATGATGCGTTCAAAAGCCGTCGCCGTATGTAGAGCGACCGTTCTACTATCCAGTCCGGCGAGCGCACCCAGGGCGCACAAACGCAGGGGCACCGCCTGCGCACTATTGGCGTGCAGGGTCGTTCCGGCGCCGCGGTGACCGGTATTCATGGCGGTCAGCAGGTGCACCACCTCCGCACCGCGGCACTCGCCGACCACGAGCCGATCCGGGCCCATACGCAGCGCCTGCACAATCAGCTCACCCAACCCGATTTCGCCGGCGCCTTCGGAGTTGGCGGCGCGGGTTTTGAGGGCAATAACCTGTTCATGCTGCGGCGCAAGTTCCGGGGTGTCTTCGAGCAGAATGAGGCGCTCCTGCGGCGTGCACAGCCCCAGCAGTGCGTTGAGTAGGGTGGTTTTGCCGGTGCCGGTGCCCCCACTAATGAGGAACCCGCGGCGTTCGGCAATCATGCGGCGCAGGTAGGCGGCGGTCGCCTCATCGCACAGCCCGGCGGCCTGTAGCTGCGCCAGGGTGGGGCGCTCGCGGGCGGGTAGGCGCACGGAGAGCCGGGTGCGTTCGCTCAGCGGCGGGATAATCGCGTGGATTCGCCGACCGTGCTCGTCGCTAATGTCAGCCGCCGGATGCGCGGCGTCCAGCTGCCCGCCGTGCCTGCGGATGAGCCGCTCGGCGAGGTCACGCACGCGCCGCTCATTGCCGAGGCTCAGCGCCACGGGGCGGATGGTTCCGTTGATGCCCGCCCAGATATCGCAGGGTGAGTTCACGTAGATATCGGTGATGGTTCCGGCGCGTTGTCCCTCGTCGAGGAGCAGGTCGAGGGCGCCGAGGCCGTAGAGTTCCGCGGCGAGGTAGCGCAGTGCGGTCTGCCGGTTGACGGGCACGTATTCCACGCTGGGGTAGCTCCAGGAGGCGGGCGCGGGTTGCACCGTTTTGGCGCGGAATTTTCGGGGCTTCGTCACATTAGTTCCGTCTGCGCCCGTTCCTTCTGCGCTCGCGTTCCCCGGGTATCCGCCGTCGATGGCGTAGATTGCCTCATCCACGGCGTTTTCGAGAATCTCGCGGAGGGGCTGGGATTCCTGGAGTAATCCAGCACCCGCGGCACTCGCGGTGTTTGCACCGCCCGCGGCAGTTGCGCCCTCTGCGGGCGGACGCTCCCCTGCATTCTCAACCCCTGCCTTCTCAACCCCGGCGTTAAATCCGCCGCTAAGCCCGCCGCTGAACCCGGCGCTAAAACCGCCCAGGGCGATAGCGCTCATCTGCGGCGAGCGCAGGATCAACTCGCGAGCGTGCAGGGCGACGGCGCGGGCACGATAGTCCTCGGGAATGAGCAGGGCGGGCAGCGAGTGCGTGCGGGCATCCGGCGCATACGTGGTTGAACTCTGCGCGGTGCGGGTCGGGTAGCCGTTAGGGTTTGCGGTGTGGCTGGCTGTGTGCTCGGCGGGACTGTTGGAGGGGTTCATGGCGGGGTTCATGGCTCTAGGAGAGCATTGCGCCCGCCCTAAATTTTTAAGAGAATGAGCGTTCTGTGGATAACTCCTCGCGCACCCCGAAATATCCACGATGCACGCACCTCAAACGAACAAAACGCACGCATCCGACGCTTTTATGACAAACCACCTGTAAATTCTGGTGTTGGCCACGCACCGCCCGTTCTACCGGCACATCCTCGATAATGGAAGAATGTACGTTCTGCTCAGTCCTGCCACCGGCGCGGGTATTACCGCCCAGACCGGCACTCCCGCGCACCCGGTCACCTCGGCTATTGCCGCGGGTGCGTCCTCGCGCGGTGCTCAGCCGGTGACTTCGTGGGGTGCTTTTCATTTTTCGGCGCCGACCGCTGAGCAGTTGCAGGACCCGACCTTTATTCCGCGGATTACGCGCGCGGATCGGGTGAGTGCGGCGAATCTTCCGGCGTATGTGCGAGAGGTAGAGCGGCAGGCGGCAGATTCGGCACAGGTGCGTTTCCCCCGCTGGATTTGGGCTGATACCCGCCACGTTGACCCGCTGCTTCTGCGCCGCGGGGTGCGGGTGCATCTGTGCCATGATTTGCGTCTGGTGCAGCGAATTTTGGTGACTGCCGCTACGCATCCGAGCGGTTTTGTGGAGTACAGCCCGGTGTTGGATCTTTCTGATGTGCGTGAGGCGGTGGAGCCTCAGGGGTATCTGCCGGTGGCGCGGCAGATTCAGGGTCAGGAGGAGCTGTTCGGCGCTGATTTTTTGAGTGCCCCCGCTGCTCCTGATTCCTCCACGACTCCTACCAGCACCGCCCAGTCCCCCACCGCTTCTTCCCCCGATTTCCTTGAGGCGGCGCCTCATGAGCCTTTTGCCCCGCAGTTGGCGGCGGGCCCGGTGACTCTGTTGCCGGAGCATCCGGTGGTGCGTGTGCTGATGCGTGAGTGGCTGGCGCAGGCGTGCGCTATCGGCGCGTCGAGGCACCCGGAGCGGCTGCGTCTTTTGGCGGCGGCTGAGTCTGCCGGTGCGTTGGTGGCGGCTGAGATTGGCTATTACGGCATCCCGTTTAATGTGCAGGCGCATCATGAGCATCTGTGCGAGTTGTTGGGTCCGCGTCCGGTACCTGGGGAGCGTCCGCAGAAGATGCAGGAGTTGGCGGAGCAGATTCAGCGCATGCTGTTTATGCCGTCGTTGAACCCGGATTCGCCGCAGGATCTTTTGCGTGCTTTGCAGTCTGCGGGGGTTTCGGTGAAGTCTACGCGTTCGTGGGAGTTGAAGAGTTGGGCGGAGGCGATTCCGGCTCAGCGGCAGAAGCGTTGGGCGATGATTGACCCGATTCTGCGCTATAAGAAGCTGTACCGTATTTGGACTGCTAACGGCTGGACGTGGGCTGATACGTGGGTTTCTGAGGGTGCGTTCCGCCCGCATCTTGAGGTGGGCGGCGCCGCGACCGGGCGCTGGGGCGCTTCTGGCGGTGGTGCGTTGCAGCTGCCTGCGGAGATTCGTCAGGCGGTGCAGGCGCCGGAGGGTCAGGTGCTGACGGTGACGGATGGATCGCAGATTGAGCCTCGTATTCTGGCGGCGTTGAGTCGTGATGAGGCGCTCGCTTCGGCGGGTCGTGGCGCTGACCTGTATGCGGGTATTGCCGAGTTGGCGCGCCTGAAGGGTGTGGGTTTGACGGAGCGTTCCCACGCGAAGGTGGGCATGCTGGCGATTATGTATGGCGGCCGCAGCGGTGAGATTGGTGCCCTATTGCCGCATGTGGCGGCGCTTTTTCCGCAGGCGATGGAGTTTACGGAGCGTGCGGCTCGTATTGGTGAGTCGGGCGGTCAGGTGACGACTTTTTTGGGTCGTACGTCCCCGCCGGTGGATGAGCGTTTCCGTGAGATTGTGGCTGATCGGTCTTCGCCGGCGGCTGAGTCGCGTGCGGTGTCGACTGCGCGTGCGCACGGGCGTATGACCCGCAATTTTATTGTGCAGGGTACAGCGGCGGAGTGGGCTCTGTGTTGGATGGGCGCGGTGCGTTCTCGTCTGTTGTCGGAGCGGATTTTTGGTATGCCGATGCGCACCCGCATTGTGTATTTTTTGCACGATGAGCTTCTGCTGTGCGGTCCCGAGCTGGAGGCGGATCGCGTGGAGCGTATTGTGCGTGAGGGCGCTGCGGAGGCGGCGCGTCTGCTGTTCGGTCGGGTGCCGGTTGATTTTCCGGTGTCGGTGGCGCGGGTGCGCAACTACGCGGACGGCAAATAATCGGCGGTAAATAATCAGCCGCACATAAGCGGCACCGTACAAGGGTGAAAATAGGGGCGGCAGGTAGCTTCATTCAAGCTATCTGCCGCCCCTATTTGCGCACTATTCTGCACCCTGTATCCGCTGGTCAGGTATTTATTCCAGCCGGTTTTACTCCTCGTAGTTACTCCTCGTAGCCGGGTGCCGGGCGCATCTTTTTTGTATCCCAGGGCACGGTCCAGCCGAGCGAGTCGAAGATCCGGTCCAGTAGAATCGCGGTGAATCCCCACACGGTGAATTCTTCGCCGCCGGGCATGCGCACCTCGAAGGCGGGGGTGCGGTGTGAAGTGCGGCCGTGTTTGACGTAGGCGGTGTGCCGGTTGGCGGGGTTGAGCAGGTCACGCACGGGCACGCGGGCGATGAGCGCGGACTCGTTGTGGTCGACGACTTCGACGGGCACGGGGCTGTTCCACCAGGCAAGCACGGGGGTGACCATGAAGTTGCTGATGGGTAGAGGCAGGGTGTGCAGCTGGCCGAGGATTTGCACGCCGGCGGGGTCGAGCCCGGTTTCTTCAACCGCCTCGCGCAGGGCGGCGATGTGGGCGACGGGTTCGCCGGTGGTTTCGGCGTGCGCGTAGTCTTCAGGGTCGATTTTGCCGCCGGGGAAGGCGGGCTGACCGGCGTGTGAGCGCAGGGTTGCGGCACGCACGAGGAGCAGTACATCCAGGTCGGCGCTGACGTTCTCGGGGCAGCCTTCAAATTCGCCGGTGGAGGGCGAGTTGTCGAGCACGCCGAAGAGAATCAGCACGGCGGCTTCTTTGTTCAACGGGCTGGCGGGTGCGCTGCTTAGCAGGGCTTGGACGTCGAATTCCACGCCGCCCTCTGCGAGAGCCGCCAGTGCCTGCTGGGCGGGGTGCTGTGCCTCCTGCCCCGCCTGTTCGGGTTGTACCTCGGGTGCGCTCATCTGTGTACCTCTCTTCTGTGCGGCTGCATTCCGGTTTGGTTCAGTCGCCGTTAGGCGCTGAGCGGGTAGCCTTCTGCCATGAGTTCGCGGCGGGTTGCGCCCTGCAGGAATCGCAGGTGCAGGTCTTCTCGACCGGGTGCCATTTCGTATTTCATGAGTTTACGTGCTGCTTGTTCGTTCGTCTCCCCGGCTCCATAGGACGGGCAGAGGTCGGCAACGGGGCATACACCGCAGGCGGGCTTTTTGGCGTGGCAGATGCGGCGGCCGTGGTAGACCATGCGGTGTGAGAAGAGCGTCCAGTCCTTGCGTTCGATGAGTTCGGCGACGTCTTTTTCGACTGCTTCGGGGGCGTCTGCGGTGGTGAACCCCATGCGGCGGGCGAGGCGGCCGAAGTGGGTGTCTACGGTCAGTCCGGGCACGTCAAAAGCGTTTCCGAGGACTACGTTCGCGGTTTTGCGGCCGACTCCGGCGAGTTCTACGAGCTCTTCGAGGGTTGAGGGAACCTGCCCGTTGTGGCGTTCGACGAGCTGCTGGGAGAGGGTGACGATGGAGCGTGCCTTGGCGCGGTAGAAGCCGAGGGACTGAATGTAGGGTTCGACCTCTTCGGTGCGTGCGGAGGCGAGCGCGGCGGCGTCCGGGTAGCGTGCGAAGAGTGCACCGGTGACGGAGTTGACGCGCACGTCGGTGGTTTGTGCCGAGAGCACGGTGGCGATGAGTAGCTCGAAGGGGTTGTCAAAGTCGAGTTCTGCGACGGCGTAGGGGTAGGTTTCGCCGAGGATGCGGTTAATTTTGCGGGCGCGGCGCACGGTGGCGAGGTGGCTTTCGGGTGCGCGGGCGTTGAGGCGGCGTGCGGCGGCTGCGGCTTTGAATTCGGGAACGAATCGGATCTGCAGGAGCGATTCGGTGTTCTGTGCCGCAGCGTTGCGTGCTGCGGTGTTCTGTGCGTCTGCTGTGGGCTGGGTGGCGTTCTCGGTCATAGCGCGAGGGTACCGGGCTTGGGTATGTGGGCGGTAGCGAGGTTCACCGTACTTGGCTCGCTCGCCCATCATTTTCTGTGTCTCATCTTTTTTTGGGCAGTTCGCGCCGACTAGCGCTTGGCGGGCGCCTACTGTGCCACACTGGTTTTATGTCAGATACGATTTTTGTGCTTAATGGACCGAATTTGAACCTGCTTGGGCAGCGCCGCCCCGAGGTGTACGGCTACACGACCCTGCACGATATTGAGCGTATGGTGCGTGAGCGCGCGGCAGATCATGGTTTTGATGTTGAGTTTATGCAGTCGAATCATGAGGGTGCGCTGGTGGATGAGATTCAGCGTGCTCGCACTCGTGGCGCGGCGATTATTATCAACCCGGCGGCGTACACGCACACTTCAGTAGCGCTGCACGATGCGCTGGAGGCGGCTGAGCTTCCGGTGGTTGAGGTGCACCTGTCGAATGTGCATCGCCGCGAGGAGTTCCGCCATCATTCGTTTGTATCACCGCAGGCTACTGCGGTGATTGCCGGTGCGGGTGCGTACGGCTATGTCATGGCGGTTGATTTCCTCGCTCAGCATCTTGCCGAATAACCCAGCACAGCATCTCGCGCAGCGCTTGGTTGAATAACAGCGCGCCGCCTCCTTTCGTTAAATAGTTCAGGCTCCCGTTCCTTACTTAAGGGCGGGAGCCTGAACTTTTATCGCTATCTAGCGGCTAGTTACTTGCGGCAGGTGCCGGTGGAGACTGCGGCGGTGTTGTCGCTGCCTTCAGCCAGTGCCTGCTTGAGGGTGCTTGCGGTGACGGCGTAGCCGGTCTGGCCGCTGGTGGCTTTACCAAAAATCATGCCGACCACGTTGCCGTTTTCGTCGAGGACGGGGCCGCCGGAGTTGCCGTGCTGCACGTCGGCTGCCAGCTGGTAGACCTGGCGCATGGCGTTGGCACGGCCGGTGTCGGCGTCGATGGTCTGGGTGTTGCCGATGCCCTGCACGGTGGCGGGCAGTGCCTTGAACGGGCCGCCCTTGGGGTAGCCCATGAAGGTTACAAGGCTACCTGCGGTGGCGTTGGTGCCGATGGTCAGCGGTTCGAGCGGCAGCTTGGGGACGCTGATGAAGGCAATGTCCTGTTCGGTGTCCATGTAGACGACGGTGCCGGGCCAGGTGCGGCCGCGGGAGTCCTGCACGACCGGGGAGGTCACGCCGGCGACCACGTGGGCGTTGGTGACGACCAGGCCGTTGTCCGCCACGAAGCCGGAGCCGGTGGAGGTGTAGCCGCACTGCTCTGCGGCGCCCAGAATCTCAACGACGGAGGCTGCCGCCCGGTCCAGTGCCGCGGATTCTACGGTCTGGGTGGGGGCGCTGGTTTCGGGGGCGATGAGCTGGCTGACTTCCGGAATGGTTCCGAAGGCGAGCACGTCATTGCGTACCGTGTTGATGCGGTCCTTGACGACCTCGGGGGTGGAGGCGACCATCCAGGAGAGGGTCTTGGAGTCGCTGAGCGCAGTGTTGAGCTGCGGGATGGGTACGGTGCGCATGGAGATGGTCAGCACGACCATGACCAGGGCGCAGGCGGCGAGGTTCAGCACGCCGCCGAAGAAGCGTTCTACGCCCTTGAGCGGGGTGATGTCGGTGACGCGGCGGATGGTGCGTCCGGCAACGAGGCCGAGCCACTGTCCGATGGTCAGGCAGATGATGAGCACGCCGACGGCGGTAATGAGGCTCCACTGGGATCCCACGGATGCCACGGCGAGGGGCACGAGCCAGGCTGCGGCGCAGACGCCCAGGCCCAGGCCGAGGAAGGTTCCGAGGGTGGTGAAGAATCCGCTGCGGAGTCCGGCGAGGAAGTAGAGCAGCAGAATGATGGGGATAGCAATATCAAGCAGGTTGATGCCAGTCGTCACGACTAATTGCCTCCTTGGTGGGTAGAAATGGTCACGGTGTGCCCATGTGGTTGGTGCGGGCTGTGCCCGGTGAGTGTGGCGGCGCGTTAACACCCGGTGGTGGATGCGGCGGGCTTGTGTTCCCGGGGTTTTGGGCTCGGGTTTCTGCCTCGTCGCATCGTACCGTGTGTAGAGGCGGTGCGCCTCCTGGTCATGAGGGTGTCTGCGTGCTTGGTACCGAAAAAAGTACACACCTGAATGCCTGATATTAGGTGCTGAACCTGTGGGTAAGCTTTGAATTTTCTCGGAAGAAATAACTTTTGCTGTAAAGCTCGCCCTATCGGAATGCACAAACAGCTTTTTTAGGGTACGCTCATATCAGTTGAATATGTCACACTAGCTTGAGCCTTCTCACATTTCAGATGTTGAGACGCATGGCACCGGTTCGGGCTCACTCACTGAACATTTACGAGCTTCGGCTCATCACCTCATATCTAGGAGAACTTTATGGATCTCGAGATCCTCCGTCGTACCCCTCTCTTTGCTAACCTCGACGACGCAGCTTTCGCTCTGCTGACCGATGACATTCAGGAGATTGACCTCTCCCGCAACGCTGTCCTTTTCTACGAGGGTGACCAGGACGATCAGCTCTTCGCTGTGCTCTCCGGTAAGGTCAAGCTGGGCCGTACCGCCGCTGACGGTCGCGAGAACATGGTCGCGATTATGGGTCCCGGTGATGTTTTCGGCGAGATGGCTCTCTTCGACCCCTCACCCCGTTCGACCAACGCTGTCGCTGTTTCTGAGACCCGCTTGGCTGCCATCAAGCACGAGTCTTTCAAGCGCGCACAGCAGCTGGACCCCTCGATTTCCGATCAGGTCATTAAGACTCTGGCTCGCCGCCTGCGCCACGCTAACGAGGCACTGGCTGACCTGGTCTTCTCCGACGTTCCCGGCCGCCTCGCTAAGGCACTGCTGGACCTGGCTGACCGCTTCGGCCGCCCCGCAACCGACGGTGTGCTCGTTGCTCACGAGCTGACCCAGGAAGAGCTGGCACAACTGGTTGGTGCATCCCGCGAGACCGTGAACAAGGCTCTTGCCGAGTTCGTTTCTCGCGGCTGGATCCGCCTGGAGGCACGCGCAGTTGTCATTCTGGACCTGCCCCGCCTGCGCCAGCGTTCCCGCTAAGGTCTCTTTGAGTTAGGGCATTCTAGGACGCCCTCGCTAAAAGACGCACGACTTAAATAGATCAGGAGCCGTTTCCCTCTGCATGGGGAAACGGCTCCTGATTTCTTTAACGCTTCATCATACGAGCGAGCGGATGCACTACCCTCTTAGAGCACACCCATCGCGCCGGTGTACACGCTACCGGTGGTTGCCGGAACCACCTCGGTGAAGGAGAGCATGCACGCGCCATTGTGGGTCACGAGCACGGGCTTCTTCACCTCAATATTGCGGCGCTTGGACAGCCACGCCACGGAAGTCTGTGCCTTCGCCAGCGATTCGAGCATGCACATCACGCCGGGGGTGATGAGCTGGTCGAGGGTACGGCCCACAGTGTTGGGCTGGCCGATGCGGTCACCCAGTTCACTGGTGTCCTTGGCCTCGAGCAGTTCGCGCACGTTCAGCCAGTCGCCCCACACGCCCTTACCGAGCAGCAGCTTCGGGTCCTGGCCCACGGGCAACGCCGTAGTGAAGTAGGCGATATCGTAGCGCTTGAGGAAGAAGTCTGGGGACTGCCAGCGTGCGACCGGGCGCAGCAGGTCAGCGCGCACGCTCAAACCGCTGGAGGTCAAGAAGTCAGAGAAGCTCTTGTCCTGCTCGGCAACCGCTTCACGCCACGTCATGAGCTCAGGCGTGCTAGAGCGCTCCACGACGTCCTGCTCATCCTCGCCGGCAAGCAGAATGCCGGTCTCTTCAAAGGATTCACGCACGGCAGCCATGACGCTGCGGCGTGCCTGCGCAACATCGGAGAAGTGGAATTGATCCTGCCAGTAGTCGGCGCCGGGACCCACCCAGGAGGCGGATTCCTCATCACCGGGAAGAGCCGTACCGCCGGGGAACGCCACCACGCCCAGCGGAGAGGTGCCGGGGCGGTAGGTCAGAATCGTTTCGAGGCCGTTGTCGCCGTCGCGCACAAAAATAACGGATGCCGCCTGGCGCATCGTGCAGCCGGTCGAGCCTTCGTTACCACCTTCGCGCCAGCTTTCGGCGGCGGTGCGCATGAACTCGGGAATCGTGTAGAGGCGCTGAATGCAGGAGGTTCGCGGGTTAGCCGCAGACTGGCGGCCAGTGAACATACGGGGGCGCTCCACGCCCTCAGCCGGGGTGGGAGTGCCGAAGCGGCGTTCCTGCACCGGCAGGGGTAGAGTCTTGATGCTTTGAGCGGTGCCGTTGTCCTGTGCGGATTCGGTGTGCGCAGTCGTATCAGGAGCGTCCTGCGCTGCCCGCTGAGCCTGGGCAGCACGAATAGCAGACAGCGGCAGCGCGCCGGTGTACAGATTAGACATATTCAACAATGATCTCGACCTCTACGGGCGAGTCCAGGGGAAGAACGGGAACGCCGACGGCGGAGCGGGCGTGCTGGCCTGCCTCACCGAAGATTTCGCCGAGCAGTTCGGAGGCACCGTTAATGACGGCGGGCTGAGCGGTGAAGTTCGCCTCGGATGCCACGAAGCCGACAACCTTCACGACGCGCTGCACGCGGTCCAGGTCGCCAATGACGGACTTGACCGCTGCCAGGGCGTTGAGCAGGCAGATACCCGCATACTTCTTCGCATCCTCGGGGGTCACGAAGCCTTCAGCGCCGGAGTCGGACACCTTACCGGTTTCGGGCAGGGCGCCCTCAACGAAGGGCAGCTGACCGGAGGTGTACACGTAGGAGCCGGACGTAACAGCCGGAACGTAGGCTGCAACGGGGGCGGGTGCTACGGGCAGTTCGTAACCGAGTTCGCGGATACGTGCTTCAATACGGGATTCAGTCATGATTACTCCAGAAGGATGGCGGGTGCTGGCACCCAAACGGTGATAGGGGAAATGCCGTAAATCTAAACGCTACAGATATTCAAGCAACTGTTAAACGGTTAACCGGCGGCCTTCCTCATCTATTCCCGCGCTCCCCTAGTTATAGGAGGGCCGGGATAGCGAGGTGACCGCCGGGTACGCTGCTCTTAGTCAGCCTTCTCGCGCTTAAAGTAGGCGATGGGGTTGCCCTGAGTCGGAGCGACCATGTTCGACGCGGGGGTTGCGCCAGCCGGTGCAGATGCGCCGGGGAGAACGGTTACGAGCTCCCAGCCGTCTTCACCCCAGTTGTCGAGGATTGCCTTGGTCGTGTGGATCATCAGCGGTACAGTTGCGTATTCCCATTTCTTCATACCCTCTAGACTAGCTTTCAGGGTCGAATAAGTAAAAGGGATTTACTATGGTTTCGGTCAATGTCCGGCGCTTTTGGGGGCTTTATTCTCAGCGCTGAGGCGCCCACCTCCCTGTGGGGTGCCGAACCGGACTTCCTCTCACAGCTTCATGGGATAAACTGAATGAATGGCTTCATCTAAGAAAACCCGTGCGCGTCGCCGCCCGGGAGATTTTTTGCAGTTCCTCGCGTTCAGCGTGATTGCCGGTTTCCTTGCGGCAATTATTGTCGTACCCCCTGCCGTGAGCTTGGGTATGGTCACGAACGCGTCGATGTCATGGTTCCAGGACCTTCCTGACGACATTGCCGATGGCATCTCCTCCCGTCCTTCTACTATTTACGCTGCTGACGGCAAGACCGAAATCGCGACCTTCTTCGAAGAGAACCGTGAACCGGTCAAGCTGGATCAGATTTCTCAGCACATGAAGAACGCTATCGTCTCGGTGGAGGACCGTGATTTCTACAATCACGGTGCTGTCTCCGCTATCGGTATCGGTCGTGCGTTCTTGAACAACATCATTAACTCCAACAGCGGCCGCCGTCAGGGTGCATCCACCCTGACCCAGCAGTACGTTAACAACCTCATTGTTGACTCTGCTGTGGCTCGTGGTGAGGACGCAACCGCAACCCTGAACGGTAACAAGACCTACGCCGCAAAGATTCGCGAGATGAAGCTTGCGATTTCTATGGAGCAGAACAAGTCCAAGGACGAAATCCTTGAAGGCTACCTGAACATCGTGAACCTTGGTGGTTCGAACTACGGTGTTGAGGCTGCTGCACAGTACTACTGGGGTATTTCCGCTAAGGACCTGAACGTGGCGCAGTCCGCGCTTCTTGCCGGTCTGGTGCAGGCACCGAACGTGTACAATCCGACCGTGAACCCCGAGCTCGCCCGTGAACGCCGCGACATCGTTCTGGGCACTATGCTCCGCGACGGCAAGATTTCCGACAAGGAATACAGCGACGCTATCGCCAGCGACATTAAGCTCAACGTCCATACCAAGTCCCAGGGTTGCTCCCTGGCAGGCGACAAGGCGTTCTTCTGCCGTTACGTGGTCAACTACCTGCTGCAGGATGAGTCCCTCGGCGCAACCGCTGAGCTGCGTAACACCGCTATCAAGCGTGGCGGCCTGAAGGTGGTTACCACCCTGAACCCCGAGGCTCAGACCGCGGCAAAGCAGGCAGTGGACTCCACCCAGCCCGCAGCAACCAACTGGAACGACGTGAACTCCGCACTGACCAGTGTTGAGCCCGGCACCGGCCGCGTCATCGCCATGGCTCAGAACACCGAGCTCGGCACCCCTGCTGACGCGAACGACCACTCGAAGACCGAGTACAACTACAACGTTGATTCCGCATACGGCGGTACCAGGGGCTTCCAGCCCGGCTCGACCTTCAAGCCGATTATTCTGGCTCAGTGGCTCATCAGTGGCCGCGGCGCTAACGCTACCGTGAACGGTACCCAGCTGTTCTGGCCCACCAGCTTCGGCTGGAACGCCAAGTGCTACGACGGCGGTAAGTACTACTACACCGGTCAGCCGAACGGCTGGTCCTACAAGAACGCAGTCAACGGCGGTCTGACCTACGGTACCGCTGCGTACGGTATTCGCCAGTCGTTGAACTCGTACCTGTACGGCATGCTCTCCCAGATTGACCTGTGCGATGTGCACGACCTGTCCATCAAGATGCACGCGCTGGACGGTACCGGCGAGCCGCTGCACAGCATCCCCGACCTGGGTACCAACATTGGTGGTACCAAGTACGGTATCTCCCCGCTGACCAGCGCATCCATGTACGCTATCTTCGCTTCTGAAGGTAAGTACTGCACCCCCCGCCCGGTCGATAAGATCACCAAGACCAACGGTGAGACCCTCAAGGAATACCAGAACCAGTGCGAGCAGGTTCTTGAGCCGGACATCGCAAACGGTGTCAGCTGGGTTCTGAAGGGCGTTATCCAGCCTGGCGGTTCCGCATCCCAGCGTGGCATTGGCCTGCCGAACGGTTCGGCTGCGAAGACCGGTACGAACGATAACTCCTCCCAGACCTGGCAGGTTGGCTACACTCGTGGCCTGTCCACCGCGTCTTGGGTTGGTTCTAACAACCTCGGCTTCCGCTCCCTGAACGGTGTGGGCATTAACGGTCGAGTCCTCGAGTACGTCGATGGTGCAACCTACGCGGGTGCACAGTGGCAGTCGTTCATGAAGACGATGGCCCCGAAGTACGACACGAAGGACTTCACCACCCCCAGCGATAAGGTTCTGTCGTACAGCTCGAATCCTAGCTAATCTAGCTGAAGCCTGAAAGGCGATTGATCATGTGTGAAAACGCAGTCAACGCCCGCGTCCCCGTGGCGGTCCCCGGCGCACGCGGCTCCTCCCCGCTCCTGAAGAAGGTAGCGGGGGCGGTAGCCGCCACTGCAGCCTTGGGGGCCGCCACGGCGGCGTATGGGCACTTTATTGAGCTGAATAATTTTCAGCTCCGCACCGAGTCCCTGCCGGTGTTGCCCGCCGGGAGCCCCGACTTTAGGATTCTGCATATTTCGGATATGCACATGATTCCGGGCCAGCAGAAGAAGATTGACTTCATGCACTCGCTGGCAGCCCTGGAGCCGGATTTGGTGATGAACACGGGTGATAACCTCTCCCACGTGGACGGTATGGGCCCGCTGCTGGAGGCACTCGACCCGCTCATGGACTTCCCCGGCGTGTTTGTGCCCGGCTCGAATTGCTATTTCGCGCCAGTGTTCAAGAACCCGGCGCGTTACCTGTGGCAGCCGCGCACCCCGCAGATGATTGAGGAAGGCTCGCGTGTAGCCCTGCCCATTGAGCGGATGCACGACGCCTTCGAGTCGCGCGGCTGGACGGGTCTAATCAATCGCTACGATACGCTGAACCTCAAGGGTCTGCGCCTGGAGTTCTCCGGTGTGGATGACCCGCACCTGCGTTACGATGAGCACCCCGGATTCGCTCCCGGTGCCTTCGATGAGGGGCAGGAGCCGAGCGTCCGTATCGGCGTGGCGCACGCCCCTTATATGCGTACCCTGCACCGCTTCGTGCAGGACGGTGCGCAGGCTATTTTTGCCGGTCATACGCACGGCGGTCAGGTCTGCCTGCCCGGCGGTCATGCCCTGGTCAGCAACTGCGATTTGCCGCCTTCGCGTGCGAAGGGTGTCAGTGAGCAGTCCGGTATCCCGGTTCAGGTTTCTGCCGGTTTGGGCACCTCTCGTTTTGCTCCGGTCCGTCTGTTCTGCCCGCCGGAGGCAATCCTGGTGACCCTCACGGCTCGCGATAAGGGTGAAGCTGACGCTTCGAAAGGTGGCCGCCGCTAATGTCTGAGGCTTCTACAGCACACACGGCTAAGCGCCGCCGTAATCCCTTCTTGGAGACGGCGAGCGAACCGACCCCCGACCCGATCGACTACGCGCACGGTCAGCGTGCCCCACGCACCCTCGCCGCGTATGCGCGTCCGATTCGTGTGCGCTGGGGCGTGGGCCTGCTCGTGGCGTTCGGTGCCGGTGCCCTTGAGATTTCCATCCCGCAGATGTTGCAGATTATTGTGGATCATCTCTCGCAGAGCACCACCGAGAGCGCCATCTGGATTGCCGGAGGCCTGGTGCTTCTGCTGGGTATCGCGCATGCCTCCTTCATGTATTGGAGGCGCTGGCTGATTGTGGACCCGACCTCCACAATTGAGCTGTCCATGCGCATGAACTTCTTTGACCGCCTGCTCAGTGCCCCGCTTTCCCTGCTGGATCGTTGGCCCTCCGGTCAGTTGCTGACCCGCTCCATGAGCGATTTGGGGACGATTCGCCGTTGGTTGTCTTTCGGTATCGTGCAGATGCTGACTGTTGCGGTGATGTTCCAGGTCGGTGGCTTCTTCATGCTGCGTTCTTCGCCGTCTCTGGCACTGGTGTTCGTGGTGACCGTGCCGATTCTGGTGCTGTCACTGGTGAACTTCACCCGCAAGTACTACCGCGCTTCACATGAGATTCAGCAGATGACGGGCGATCTCTCCACTCGTATTGAGGAGTCGGTACGCGGCATCCGCGTGATTAAGGCGCTGGGTCGCTCCCCCGAGCAGATTCAGGAATACTCCGAGTCGGTGGATGCTCTGCAGGTGCGCGAGTACGGCAGGTCGATGCTTGTGGCTCGTGTTGCCCTGTACCAGGGGCTGATTGTGGGTGTCTCCACGGCGGTGGCGCTGGCTGTAGGTGCTTCTCAGGTTGCGGCGGGCACCTTGAGCTTGGGCGCGATGACCGCCTACTTTGCGGTGCAGACGACCGTGCTCAGCCACGTGACGCGCTCGACCGCGCTGATGTCTGCCTATTTGAGCTATAAAGTGGCGTTGGAACGCCACAACGAGGTTATGGACGAGCCCGGCTTTGAGGCGGTGCCGCTGGTTCGTGGCTCCGCGGCTATGTCTGGGCCCGAGCATCCGCAGGGTGCTTCTGATTCGTCAACACTATCTGGAGTGTCTGCCGAGGGCGGCTCCGGGAAGGAAACTATGCAGTACCCCAACGGTGGCGCAGTATCTGTCACTTTCGATCACGTTCAGTTCAGCTACGATGCTGCCAAGGAGCTGGCTGAGGCTACCGCTGAGGCGAATCCTGAAGTTGCTTCTGAGGCGAAGGCACCCGAGGTTTCCGTGCTGAAGGACGTAAACTTCAAGGTCTTCCCGGGTGAGATTCTGGCGCTGGTGGGTGCAACCGGTAGCGGCAAGTCGACCGTGCTGTCGCTGGTTCCGCGTTTCTACGAGCCGACCTCCGGTTCCCTGCGTTTTGGCACCCGAGATACCGCCGACATGTCTATTGAGGAGGTGCGTGCCCAGACCGCGTTCGTCTTTGAGGAGGCGGTGCTCTTCTCCGGCACGGTTCGTGAGAACGTGCTGATGGGCGTTGCCGAGCAGTACGAGCACGGCACCGAGGATGAGGACTACCCCGCCGCAGAAGAGCTGGAGGCGACCCTCCAGACCGCACTGCAGCTGGCTGCGTGCGATTTTGTGGCGGAGCTTCCGCAGGGTCTGGATACCGTCATTGGTGAGGAGGGTCTGAGCCTTTCGGGTGGTCAGCGTCAGCGTCTGTCGTTGGCGCGCGCTTTGGCGAAGCGCCCCTCCGTGCTGCTGCTGGATGACCCGTTCTCGGCGCTGGATGTGAACACCGAGGAGCGTATTATTACCGGTCTGCGTGAAGGCTTGGAGGGCCTGGGCGGCGCCACGACCCTGCTGACGGCGCACCGCCCCTCCACGGTGGCTCTGGCGGACCGTGTGCTGCTGATGGTTGATGGTGCTGTGGTCGCCGAGGGCACTCACGCTGAGCTGATGGACTCTTCGGAGCAGTACCGTCAGCTGATGACGATGGAGGAGGGCTAATGGCCCATCATCGTCCGGCGGAGCCGCGGGAGCAGATGAGCCCGCAAGAGCGCGCGGAGACCCGTGAACGCTCGATGGCTCTGCTGCGCCAGATGTTGCGCCCGCACCGTGGGGCGTTGGCTCTGTCGATTATTTCGGTGCTTTTGGTGTCGGGTTCCTCAGCGGTTGCGCCGATTCTGATTGCCCGCGTCCTGGATAGTTCCATTGAGCCGCTCAGGCAGGGTGATGCCTCTCCCCTGTTGACCCTGCTGGTGTTCTTTGTGGTGGCTACCGCGGTGACCGCGATCTTCTCATGGGTCAACGTGGCGTACACGGTGCGCGTGTCGCTGGGCGTGGTGGTGTACCTGCGTAAGCGGGTGTTCCGTCACGCGCAGTCGCTGAGCGTGTCGTTCCATGAGCGGTACACCTCGGGCAAGGTCATTTCGCGTCTGACCAGCGATATTGATACGGTCCGCAGCTTCTTGGACAGCGGCATCAGCCAGTTGGCGATTACCTTGCTGTCCATGGTGATTTCTGCGGTCGCTATTTTCCTTCTGGATTGGCGTATTGGCCTGTTCATGCTGGTCATGGGCGTGCCGATTTACTTCTTGACGCGCTGGTTCCAGAAGACGGCGGTGCCGGTTTTCCGCACGATGCGTACCGAGTCTGCGCATTTGACGAGCCGTTTTGTGGAGACTTTTACGGGTATCCGCGCGGTGAAGGCGTTTGGTGCGGAGGCGCAGATGCGTTCTGAGTACGCTCAGGCGTCGGAGCGTTACCGCCTTGCGGTGATGGATTCCATTAAGATTTTCGGCATCTATTCGCCCGTGCTGATGCTTTTGGGCAATGTGTTTATTGCCGGTGCGCTGGTGCTGGGTGGTTATGCGGTGCTGGGCGGCACCATGCAGATCGGTACCCTGCTGGCGCTGGTGATTTACGCGAACCGTGTGTTTGAGCCGGTCATGCAGCTCTCTGAGTTCTACAACATGTTCCAGTCGGCGATGTCAGCGCTGGAGAAGCTGTCGTCGTTCTTGGCTGAGGAGCCGGAGGTTGCTGAGCCGGAGCATCCGCATGAGCGGGCTGTAGAGTCTGTAGCTGAATCTGCTACTGGCGTTACTGAGGGCGCGTCCGGCACGGTTCAGGGCGCTCTGGTGGAGCTGGATTCGGCGGTCTTTGGGTACACCTCGGATCGTCACGCGCTGAAGGAGACGAGCCTGCGCATTGAGCCGGGTACGACCGTGGCGCTGGTGGGTGCTACGGGTGCCGGTAAGTCGACGATCGCTAAGCTGGTGGCTCGTTTCTACGATGTTTCAGCCGGTCAGGTGCGTATTGACGGCGTGGATGTTCGCCAGCTGGCAGATGCTCAGCTGCGCCGTGAGGTGCTCATGCTGACCCAGGAGGTGTTCCTGTTCTCCGCGTCGATTCTGGAGAATATCCGCATGGGTAACCCGCAGGCCTCCGATGAGCAGGTGAAGGCTGCCGCGAAGGCGGTGGGTGCTGACGCGTTCATTGAGCGTCTGCGTGACGGCTACGAGTCACAGCTGGGCCGTGGCGGTATTACCCTGTCGGCGGGTCAGCGTCAGCTGGTGTCCTTTGCTCGTGTGTTCTTGGCGAATCCGCGGGTGCTGATTCTGGATGAGGCGACGGCTTCGCTGGACATTCCGAGTGAGCGTGCGGTGCAGGCGGCGCTGCGAACTATTTTGGCGGGGCGTACGGCGCTGGTGATTGCGCATCGCCTCTCGACGGTTCTGGGTGCTGATCGTGTGCTGGTGATTCATGAGGGCTCCGTAATGGAGGATGGCTCCCCGCAGCAACTGATTGCCTCCGGCGGTCGTTTTGCGGCGATGTACGCCTCCTGGGATGAGCTGAATCAGGTTCAGGAGACTGAAGCCTAGAACCTTTATTTGCCACTCCTCGACCGGTGGCGTGCCGCTGTGTTGCGTTCTGAATTTTTTTGGGTTATCCTAGGTGAGTTGCCTACGGTATTCGCTGATAGGTCAACATCGGGATGTGGCGCAGCTTGGTAGCGCGCGTCGTTCGGGACGACGAGGTCGCAGGTTCAAATCCTGTCATCCCGACAGCTAGCCCCGGTCCACTGGACCGGGGCTTTGTCGTATCCGCAGTATTTCTGTTGCAGACTCCGGCGCAGATTCTGTTGCAGATGTTGAGCACATAGAGGCGACCCCCTACCCGCGCAGGAACGCAGGAAGGGGGTCGCTTTCGTATTGAGTTCAGATTGGGTTAGCCGCGCCCGGAGATGAGGGCGAGAATCGCCTCCAGGGGGCCGCGTCCGGCAATGGAGCGCGCCATGCGCGACCAGAGGGTGCAGAAGCCCAGGGCGATTGCGGCGCCGAGCAGCAGGAAGACGCTCCAGTACACGGCGGTGCCCCAGCCTCCGGTGGCGACGTAGTGCTCGCCGACGGTGAATGCCTTGATGGTGGGTCCGGCGTAGATGATGATTCCGCTCAGCACAATGGAGGCGCTCAGCGACATCTGGCCCAGGCGTGCGATCGGGGTGAGCATTCCCGCCTGCGCGGAGAGCAGACGCGCGCATTCAGCCCAGAAGTACAGGGTTGCCGCCAGGTTCAGGGTGAGCAGCACCTGCGGGCTGTTGAGGAAGCCCAGCTCGGTGTAGGGGTTGAAGGTGCGATAGACGGCGAGCGCCAGCACGGCGAGCACTACGGGGATTGCGAGCTTTGCCTGCAGGTTATCGTAGAGGCGCACGAGCACGATGCCCAGGCACATGACCCAGATGAGCTGCGCGCTCTGCGCGTGGTTCACGCCGTGGGTTGCGAGGAAGGGCAGCTGCACGGCGGTCCACTGGTCGGCTTGAGCGGCTACATCCATGAGTAGGGTGTAGGTCCAGGTGATAAAGGGGCTGGTGACTACCGCCAGCGCGGCGACCGCCCACAGGGGCAGGTGCACGACGAATAGGGTGAGCAGGGTGAGTAGCGCCAGGTGCACGAGCATGTCGAAGGGTAGCGTGTAGCTGAAGCCCTGTGCCGGTACGGTCACTCCGGCTTGCGGCAGGTAGGTGATGCCCTGAATGAGTGCCACACCGAGTAGTAGCAGCGCGAGGAATCGCACGATGGTTCCGGCGAAGAGTTGCGGGAAGTTCGCGGTGCGTGCGTATCGCCAGGCGGCTGCGCCCAGGATTGCGGCGAAGAGCGGTTCTGCCGGCACGAGGGTCTGCGGGATCCAAAACTTCCAGGAGACCGGGATCAGCTGCAGCCAGTATCCGAAGGGGATGAGCAGGCTGAGCACGGCGAAGGCGCGGGCGAGGTCGAGCCCGAGGTCGCGTCGGGTGCCTCCGAGGGAGGCGGCACGTACCCCACTGCTGACGGTGGGGATGGGTTGAGTGCGCCCTGCTGCCATGTCCTCGCTCCTTGTAGTGCCGTGTTTGAGAGCCTGTACGCCGTATCCGGTGGTGTGTGCCGGATGCTCTGGCATAGGTGTTAAGTGTAACGGTGGAAGCTGTGTCTGCTCGGGTGGTTGCGCGGAGGTTTTGCTCTCATGCCGCGTGGGTGCGGGGCTGGCTATAAGGTGTGTGCACTATTGGTGAGTGCTGTTCAAGTGTTTTTATGTGGGGTTGGGTGTGTACCATTGGTACGTTCTTAAAGGTGGTGGCGGCTGCGGTTTCTTATTTCAAGCAGCCCGCTATTTCAGGTCCGCCATCTGCACATACACCACATTGAGGTTTTATGTTTTCCACTTTTTCCCCTCTTTTTCTGACGGATTTGGGGGCTTCCGGCGCTCTTCTTGCTTCGGGTACGACTCTTTCGGAAGGGTCGAGCCACGATAGCGGCCAGTTTGTGTCCATTTTCTGGATTACGTTGGTTGCGTTGCTGTCGCCGATTCTTTCACGCCTGACGGGTAAGAAGATCCCCGATGTGGTTTTCCTGCTCATTTTTGGTCTGCTGATTGGCCCAAATATGCTCAACCTTGCCAGTAGTGAGGGCGGTATCCCGCTACTGAAGGAGCTCGGTCTGGGTATGCTCTTTTTGATTGCGGGCTTTGAGATTAACGTATCCTCGCTGCGTAGCCGTCAGGGTTATAGCGCTATTGCCACGTGGGTGGTGTGCTTTGCTTTGGGTATGGCGGGTGCGGCGGTTATTACGTCGTTCTCGCGTGAGTTGAATACGTATATTGCGGTGGGCGTGGCGTTGAGTTCTACGGCGTTGGGCACGCTGTTGCCGATGTTGAAGTCTCACGGTGCTGCTGGTACGCCTGTGGGTAATGCGGTGCTGGTGCACGGCGCTGTGGGTGAGCTTCTGCCGATTTTCGCTATTTCGTTGTTGCTGTCTTCGCGTTCGCCGGGCATGGCGTTTGTGGTGCTGCTGGCCTTTATGGTGGTTGCGGTGATTGTGGCGCTGATTCCGCATCGTCTGTTTGCGCATGTGCCTGGTCTGCGTCAGATTATGGCTGCGGAGGCAAACACGACCGGTCAGACGGTTCTGCGTCTTGCGATGTTCCTGCTGGCGACCTTGATTATGTGCACTGCCCTTTTTGATTTGGATGCGGTGCTGGGCGCATTTGCGGCGGGTCTCATTCTGCGTACTCTGACCCCTCCGGCGGCTTTGCATATGATGACTCGCCGCCTTGAGGTGGTTGGTTTTACGTTCATGATTCCGCTGTTCTTCGTTGTCAGCGGTATGGGCATTGATGTCTCTGCTGTGGTGGCTAATCCTTTGGGTCTGCTTGCCGTGGTGGTGGGTATTCTGCTGTGCCGCGGCGTTCCGGTTCTTTTGACAGAGCACTTCTTTGATACTCGTTCGGGGTTGACTACTCGCGCGCAGAAGGCGCAGTTGGCGTTGTATTCGGCTGCGGGTCTGCCGATTATTGTGGCGGTGACGGAGGTTGCGACCAGTTCGGGTCTTCTGGAGGAGTCCACGGCGTCGCTGCTGGTTGCCGGTGGCGCGCTGACGGTTCTACTGTTCCCGCTGTGGGCGTTGGGTATTCGTCAGGCGTTTGGTTCTGCTGGACCGTCTCAGCAGGAGCCGAGCCGTAAGGAGCAGATGAACGCGTTGAAGGCTCAGCGTAATGCTCAGACGAAGCTGACCACGGGCATGATTCCGGTGGTTCGCTTGAAGTCGCAGTCTGAAGATAAGGATTCTGCGGAGAAGTAGCTGCGGCTACGCTGTGGTTGTGCTTCGGCCTTTCATTGGTGGGTCGATAAACCGATTTGAGGGGAGTATCCCGCT
The DNA here is from genome assembly GCA_963542785.1 of Rothia mucilaginosa. Lineage (GTDB taxonomy): Bacteria > Actinomycetota > Actinomycetes > Actinomycetales > Micrococcaceae > Rothia > Rothia mucilaginosa_G. Next base: position 25,209 of record CAUUAD010000001.1, on the reverse strand, counting down.
TACAGTCACCGCAACCTTATGTGGGATTGAATTTATAAAACCACACAATACCAGGCAGTTAAAGCCCTGCAAACCAACATGCATCCCACATATAGAATCAAAACCCACCGCATCCCCTCTTGAGGCTGCGGTGGGTTTTTTGCACCCGAAAGACCCTATAAACCGCGGAAAGATGAGAATCTTCCTTAAATTCGGATTTTTTATGCAAATATTACAGAACATGACGTGTCTTAGCTTTCACGACTGACACTTTGTCCTATAAAATTGAAAGCGGACAGGGAATTTCCCTAAAACACACATAAACCAACATACATACACAGAGTCGCTTCCGCCCCAGCGGGAGCTGGTGCACCTCCCCCTCACACACGGGAGGCGCCCCTTTCGGGAGTATCCGCGACGATACCCCGGCGGCTCCCAACCACGGAGGAGGATTATATGGGTCAGAAAGGTAATTATTTCTAACCTCACATCTCAAGGCCTCGCACTGAATCCTAACGATTGTCTGCACACACAGTCATTTCTGAAGGAAATATCATGCACCAACTACTCCTCACCGCGAGCACTGGTGGCGTAGAGCTGGACTTCCCGGCCTGGCTCCGAATTACGCACTTTATCAACTTCATTATGATGGGCTTCCTGATTCGTTCAGGTTGGGAAGTCCTGGCCTCTCACCCCCGCCTGTACTGGAACAACCACTGCACCCCGGGTTCTGAGTGGATTAAGTTCACCAAGGACAAGGTCCCTACCACCCCCGGCGCATTTACTGCGCGCGATGACCAGCGCACCCTGTCTCCCCTGATTTCTCTGCCCGGTAAAGCCCAGATTGGTCTGGGCCGCGCATGGCACGCACTGGTCACCGTCATCTGGATCGTTAACGGTCTGGTATATGTCTCCCTGCTGTTCCTGACCGGTCAGTGGCGCCGCATCGTCCCGACCAGCTGGGACATCATCCCGCAGGCGTGGGAATCCATCCAGATTTACGCTGGCTTCCAGATTCCCTCGATTGAGCACTTCCAGCCGTACGACGCTCTGCAGCAAATCATGTACTTCACTGTGGTGTTTATCGTGGCACCGCTGATGATTGCAACCGGCCCGATTATGAGCCCGGCATTCTGCGGCCGCTTCCCCGGCTACGTGCGCCTCTTCCGTAACCGCCAGACCGCACGTTCCATCCACTTCCTGGGCATGGCGTTCTACTGCGTCTTCACCGTCATTCACGTGGCGCTGGTGTTCGTGGTTCACCCCCAGTACAACATCGCCCACATGATGCTGAACAAGCCCTACAACGAGGTGGACGCAGCACAGTTCGCTCAGGCAGTCACCATGCTCATTGGCGGCATTGTCTTCGCTGTGGCTCTGTGGATTTTCGCTTCGTACTGGTCCCTGCGCGACCTGCGATTCACCCAGACCTTCATTTGGGGTCTGACCCAGCCGATTCGTAACGTCCTGCTGGACCGTATCACCTCCCGTCAGGTGCAGAAGAAGACCTTCACCGATGCCGACATCTCGCCCTTCCACTGGGTTAACACTCGCCCGCCGACAGAGCGTGAGAGCACCGAGTGGAACCGTCTGAAGGAGCACGAGTTCGTTGACTACCGCCTCGAACTGGGCGGCCTGGTGAAGGAATCCAAGTCCCTGAGCATTGACGAGCTCAAGCAGCTGGGCAAGGAAGTCAACATCACCATGCACACCTGCATGCAGGGTTGGACCGGCATCGCCAAGTGGGAGGGCGTGCGCCTGCGCGACGTTCTCGCACTGGTCGAGAAGACCGACGAGGCTCGCTACGTTATGGTGACCTCCTTCGGCCACGTGGGCCACACCTACGACGGCCGCCCGACCGAACCCTACTACGAGTGCCTGGACATCTCCATGGCAATGGAAGATGAGACCATCCTGGCGTGGGGCATGAACGACAAGCCCCTGCCGGATGTGTACGGTGGCCCGCTCCGTCTGCGTGCGGACTCTATGCACGGCTACAAGATGGTCAAGTGGGTTCAGAAGATCGAGTGGATCAAGGACTACCACGATGTTGGCGATGGCCAGGGCGGTAGCCGTGAGGACTCCGGTCTGCAGCACTTCGATGCACGCGCCTAAGCACCCTCACGGGGCGCTACGACGCTAACCGTCGATACACCACCCTATAAAGCACAGAACGGTGGCGGGAAACATGGGCCCGCCACCGTTCGCTTATCTTCTCCGCCGCTCTCTAGCTCTGAAAGATGCAGAAGCCGAGAGGGCATAAAGAAACCGCCCGGGAGCCTTAGCTCTCGGGCGGTTTCTTTAGAGGTTTGCCTTCTGGCGCTTTACCTTAGGCGTCGTAGATGATGACGTCCAGGGTACGGGGGCCGTGCACGCCCTCCACGCGGATCAGCTCGATATCACTGGTTGCCGACGGACCGGAAATCATGGTCACGGGGCGGGTGTAGGTGATACGCTCGATCGACTCGGGAACCAGCTCCACCACGGTGGAACGGGGCACCACGCAGATGTGGTGGTCGGGCACCAGGGTGATGGCGCGGCGACCCTCATCGGGGTTGGTGTTCAAGAAGATCGTGCCGGTCTCTGCGCAGGAGACGGTCGAACCGGTCACCACAGCGTCAACTGCGTCCAGTTCCTTCAGGCTCAGGCATCCGGGCTTGAGGGTGCTACCGGAGTCGGTGACGCGCTTGCGGTCAGCGGTGTCAGCCGGCAGCCACTCCATGTTCAGGCCCTCGGGAACCACGTAGGTGGACTTTTCACCCAGGCGCTCTGCGATGATCTCGGAGATGTTCTCCTTGTTCGCGTGGAACACGTTTGCCTTGTAGTCAATGAGGCGGTCGACGAGCATCTCAATGGTCTGCTCTTCGTTCAGCTCGCTGACGCGGCGGTAGTTACGTACGGGCTCGGGGGCGACGGGTGCGTCAGCCAGGGACGAGCGGATACGTGCGAGGATATCTTCCTTAGCAGAGGACATTAGTTGTTCTCCTTAGCTTCACGGGCTTCCTGAGCAGCCTTAGCGTTTGCAGCCGCTTCAGCTGCCTTACCCTTGTTAGCCTCGATGAGGGCCTGAATGTCAACGCGCTGAGCGTTATCGCGTGCCGGTGCCTGGCCCTTTTCCTTCTTCCACCAGTTGCGGAAGGATTCCTTGGGGGGCTCGGGGATGTCGCGGTAAGCGGTCCAACCGCTGACGATACCGGGAACAGCGGTGATCCTGTGCTTGCGGCCGCTGATAAGGCGGGACATGGGCAGACCACGCTCTGCAATCGACATCATCTTGCCGGAGGTGAAGAGCTTCTTCGCGCCGAGCATCATGCCGTCCATCTGCGAGAAGGGAGCCTTCTTGTTGCCCTCGAACTCGCGGACAGCGTGCTGGGACTCAACATCCTTAGCGCGCAGGTGCACGAGGACCTCGGGGAAGTTAATCTTCACGGGGCAGACCTCGTAGCAAGCGCCACAGAGGGAGGATGCGTACGGCAGGGAGCTGTTCTCTGCAGCCTCGATACCGGAGAGCTGCGGGGACAGAATCGCGCCGATGGGGCCCGGGTAGGTGGAGCCGTAGGCGTGACCACCTGCGCGTTCGTACACGGGGCACACGTTCATGCAAGCGGAGCAACGGATGCAACGCAGTGCCTGGCGACCCAGCTCGTCGGACAGAACGGCGGTACGGCCGTTGTCGATGAGGATGACGTGCATGTTCTGCGGGCCGTCACCGGGGGTTACACCGGTCCACATGGAGGTGTAGGGGTTCATGCGCTCACCGGTGGAGGAACGGGGCAGCAACTGCAGGAATGCCTCGTAGTCCTGGAAGGTGGGCAGAATCTTCTCAATACCCATGAAGGTAATGAGGGTGTCGGGCAGGGTCAGACACATACGGCCGTTACCTTCGGACTCCACGATGGTCAGGGTACCGGTCTCAGCAATACCGAAGTTGGTACCGGAAACTGCCACGGTGGTGTTCAGGAACTTGTTGCGCAGACGGTTACGCGATGCCTCTGCCAGTTCTGCCGGCTCATCGGTGATGTCCGGGTTAATACCCTCAATTTCGCGCAGGAAGATGTCGCGGATTTCGCGGCGGTTGCGGTGAATTGCGGGCACCAGAATGTGGGAGGGGCGGTCGTGGCCGAGCTGGACGATTTCTTCCGCGAGGTCGGTCTCAATAGCGTTGATGCCGTTTTCCTCGAGGAATTCGTTCAGGCCGGTCTCTGCGGTTGCCATGGACTTAATCTTGATGATTTCGTCCACGCCCTGCTCGCGGATCAGGTCCAGAGCGATCTGGTTTGCCTCGGTGGCGTTGCGTGCCCAGTGCACGTGGCCGCCTGCGGCAGTGAAGTTACGCTCGAACTGTTCGAGCAGCTCGGGCAGGTTCGCCAGAACGTAGTTCTTGACGGACTCACCGGTGTTACGCAGGTCCTGCCAGTCGGGCACCTCTGCGGTGACGCGTGCGCGCTTGTTACGGATCGCGTGGGTCACGAAGCGCAGGTTGGCGCGTAGCTGCTCGTTCTTGAGCTCTTCCTTCGCGTACTTGGGGAAGGGGGTTTCTTCGAAAATGTTGCCCTCGCCGTAGTGAACGACCTTGGGCATACCAAGCTGAATAGCGGTCATGAGGTCTTATCTTTCCTTAGGCGATTGAGAGCTCGAGGTGCTCGGCATCAATCTTGAGCGGGTTTTCCTTGGTGGAGGCGAGGATCTCAGCGAAGTGGATGGTCTTCACGTCGGAGCCGCGGCGGGAGAGTGCGCCACCGATGTTCATCAGGCAGGAGCAGTCGCCACCGGTGCAGACGGATGCGCCGGTTGCCTCGACGTTGTCTGCCTTGTCGTTGACCATTGCGCCGGAGACGTCAGCGTTCTTGAAGGAGAAGGTACCGCCGAAGCCGCAGCACTGGTCCATGCCCTCAATCTGGGTGTACTTGATGCCCTCAACGGTGCGGACCAGGTCCTGCTGGCGGGTGCCCAGGCCGAGCATGCGCATACCGTGGCAGGAGCTGTGGTAGGTGACGTGCTCGGGGAAATAGGAACCGAGCTGCTCAGCTGCGTTGGTGATGCCGAGAATGTCGATCAGCAGCTGGGAGAGCTCGAAGGTGCGGGAAGCGATCTGCTCTGCCTTCAGAGCCAGTGCCTCGTCGCCGCGGCTACGAGCAACCATTGCCTGCTGGTGACGTAGGGAGGCAACGCAGGAGCCCGAGGGTGCAACAGCAACGTCCCAGTCCCAGGAGTCGAATGCCTCGACGTGGTTCTTGATGACTTCGTAGCCGTCATCGAAGTAGCCGGAGTTGACGTGCATCTGGGAGCAGCAGGTCTGGTTCGGGGGGAAGACAACCTCGTGGCCCAGGCGCTCAAGAATTTCGACGGTGGCGCGTGCTACGCGGGGGTACATGCCGTCAACGATGCACGTGGAGAAGAGTGCAATGCGCATGACTTGTCCGTCCTTTCCTCTGTGTTCAGAGTTTCTCGGTCTCACCGCCTGCGTCTGGGGCAGGCGGGGCACAGTCCGAACAAGTTCGGTCTTCCAAAGAAGCGACTCAGATGTATTGAGTCGGGGAAGCTGGGCCGGATGGTTCCGGCTAATGTGCGCGCCCCAAGTGGAGGTGGGATGCGGTGGGATCAGAAACCGTGGTGATGTCTTTTATCTTCCTAGCCATTTAACACCGTTAGGCGGCTTTTCTCTAGTTGGAATAGCACATACTTTCCTTGTTAAATAACCGGTTAGGTCGACCTGACCTTAAGGTATATTTCCCTACCTTCCGGTACATGTGACCTCATCTCCCATGCACCCCCGTAAGACCCCTATATTCTTTTCGCAGATTGAACATTTATCAAACACACAGAAGTGGACCATAAACCCCCTAGAAATCCGCCGTTCTGAAGATTTTATGGTTGTTTTATGGGGCTTTTCCTTTTTAAAACAACATTCTTTTCGGGTATATGCGTCCAAATGAAGACTCTCCCCTGGGTAAACCAATGACCCATACACCCAACTCGTGATGTATCTGAAAATATTCGAGTTTCAGAACCTGGAATTAACTATCAGAACCGCAATATTTCGGCAGTTTCACTGGAAGCGAGCCCAGGTTCCGGTCGCCTTCCACAAAAATGAGTCAGGTCACTTTTGGTGAAACACCACATTATCCGGTACTCTTCTAAACATGCGATCAATGGTCTGACCACATCCCCATGCAGGGAACAATGACTCGTTCCCCACAGAATTATCTATGGTCTGACCACACACAAAACACACCCTGAACCAAAGGAGTTCCAGTGGAAACTTATACCGCTGTAACCAATGCAGTGGGAGGTAGCCTCGGCCTCAGCGCGCTCGTGGCAACCATTCCCCTCCTCACCTTCTTTGTGATGCTACTGGGCGTTAAGGCACGCGCTCACTGGTCCGCACTCGTGGCACTGGCAGCATCCATCCTCGTAGCAGCGCTGGGCTTCCACATGCCCGCTGACCTCGCCGGTCTGAGCGCCGTCCGCGGTGGCATCTACGGCCTGGTCATCTGCTGGGTTATCCTCGGTGCAATCTGGTTCTACCAGCTCACCGTTCTCTCCGGCCGCTTTGAAGACCTGCGCCGCGTCTTCGACCGCCTCGGCGGCGGCGACCTGCGCATCCAGGCTATCCTCATCGCATTCTGCTTCGGCGGTCTGCTCGAGGCACTGGCTGGCTTCGGCGCTCCCGTTGCAATTACCGCAACCATGATTCTGGCACTGGGCGTCAAGCCCCTCAAGGCTGCTATTACCGTTCTGCTCGCTAACACCGCTCCCGTGGCATTCGGCGCAGTTGCTGTCCCGATTACCACCGCAGGTGACGTCGGCGGCAAGGACGCACACCTTATCGCAACCATCGTTGGTCACCAGGCACCGTTCCTGGCAATGCTCGTTCCGCTCATCCTGCTGGTCATCCTCGACGGTATGAAGGGTCTGAAGGACGCTTGGCTGCCCGCACTGGTCATCGGTGTCTCCTTCGCTATTGCACAGTGGGTCACCGCTGCTACCCCCGCATTCAACCTGACCGACGTTGTTGCTTGCATCGTCTCCATGGGTGTTGCTGTTGTCTTCCTGCAGTTCTGGAAGCCCCGCGGCGTCGCAGGCGTTCGTGAACGCTACGGCCTGCCCGCACAGGCTGAAGAGAAGGAAGCTCTGCCCGCCGTTCGCGTCTGGATGGCACTGCTGCCCTACGTCATCGTCGTTGCAATCTTCGGTGTTGCTAACCTGCACGCTGGCCTGAAGGCATGGTTGAAGGGCTTCGTCATCAAGATTGACATTCAGGCTCTGAGCTCCCGCCTGGTCACTGCTAACGGCAAGCCCGTCAAGGACGCAGTCTACAACTTCGCTTGGATGTCCAACCCCGGCACCCTGCTGATCATCTCCGGCCTGGTTGTTGCTGTCGTCTACTTCTTCTTCAACGAGAAGGGCCGCTACGCTTTCAAGTTCCCGGCAATCTTCACCGAGTTCGGTTCCGTTGTCTACCGCATGCGCTGGTCCATCCTGACCATTGCTTCGGTTCTGGCACTGGCATATGTCATGAACTTCTCCGGTCAGACCATTGCTATGGGTACCTTCCTGGCAGGCCTGGGTACCGTCTACGCGTTCCTCGCACCGGCTCTGGGCTGGATCGGTACCGCTGTGACCGGTTCGGACACCAGCGCGAACGCACTGTTCTCCAAGCTGCAGGTGTCTGCTGCTGAGAACCTGCAGCACGCAGGTATCCACGGCGCAACCCCCGAGCTCATGCTGGCTGCTAACACCACCGGTGGTGTGGTCGGTAAGATGATCTCCCCGCAGTCGCTGGCTATTGCTGCTACCTCCGTGGACATGGAGGGCAAGGAATCCGACATCCTCAAGGCTGTTGTTCCCTGGTCCTTCGGCATGCTCGTGGTCGTCTGCATCCTGGTCTTCCTGCAGACCAACGTTCTGTCCTTCCTGGTTCCCTAATCTGAGGCTCACCCCTTAGAGAGTTCTTGAGGTTGAAGCTTCAAGGACCATAGGACATTCGCCCCGGTATTTTCCGGTGGCCACGGCGGGGCGGCGAACCTTCTCGGTTCTGCCGCCCCGCTTTTTATGCCCCTTTATGACTCGACAGGTTGCCCCGATAGTTTTCGGGAACATGCTGAGTCGAGACTTCTTCTTGTTATCCGCCTCGTTATCAGGAGAGAGTATGCCTCGTTCTTATGACGACACCCAGCCTGCAGAGGCGCCCCCTGTGGTTGAGCGTCAGCCGATTCTGGCGGACCGCAGCTACAGCATCATTCTGGAGACCTTTGAGCGGCGTCTGCGCCTGGGTGAGTTGCGTGTGGGCGATAAGCTCCCCTCCGAGCGTGAGCTGGCGGCACGGCACGGTATTTCCCGCCCTTCGGTCCGTGAGGGCCTTCGGGTTTTGAACGCGCTGGGTCTGATTCGCTCCAGCACCGGTTCGGGACCGAAGTCGGGCGCGATTATCATTTCGGAGCCGTCGGATGCGCTCAGCTGGGCGCTGCGCATGCACATTGCGACCCGCAGCCTGCCGGTGAAGGACGTTGTCTCAACCCGCCTGCTGCTGGAGGGTCCTGCGGCGCGTGCGGCAGCCGGCGCGCCGGACACCCCGGAGCGCGCGGCGGCGCTGGAGCGGGCGCGCGTGCATCTGGCGGAGATGGATGAGCAGATCAGCGATGAGCGCTTCCACTTCTGCGATACGCGTTTTCACTATGAGCTGTCGAAGCTCGGCGGCAATATTGTGCTTGATACGGTGATTGACTCTCTGCACATGGCGACGATGAGTTATGTGCAGGAGGCGGTTCCTTTCCTAAAGGATTGGGAGGCGGTCAAGCGCACGTTGCAGCAGCAGCATTACGGCATTATTGAGGCGATTGCCTCTCACGATGAGCAGGCCGCCTATGAGCGGGTGTGCGAGCACATTACGTGGTTCTATTCGCTGTCTGACCGTGCTGCGGAGGAGCGGGCGCGGCAGCATCCGGCGCGGGATATTCTGCACGAGGATTTGTGCCACGAGAACGTACATGACGAAGACGTTCACGCCGGCTAGGCTTCGCCCCTCAACCCCATAAACCCACATAGCTAAAGGGCGGTGCCCCGGAAGAATGACCTTCCGGGGCGCCGCCCTTATGCGCCGAGCAATTATTTCAGCGGGGCAATTATTGCAAGAGCTCAAGCGGCTGAACCTTCGTTGCCGCGTAGGCGGGCAATGCACCCGCCACGATGCCCACACCCAAGCCGAGGAAAGGAATCCCGAGGATAAGGGGTGGCAGAGATAGTGCCCATCCGTTGAGAAGGCACACAACCCAGGAACCGAGAACACCGAGGATGAAGCCTCCAAGAGCGCCCAGGGCCCCGAGGAGGGCCGCCTCCGCCAGGAAGCTCACCGCCACATCTCGCCGTCCCAACCCTAATGCACGGTTAATGCCGATTTCCCTGCGGCGTTCCCAGACCGAAATCTGCATGGTCATCACAATGCCGAAGCTTGTCGAGGCGATAAGAACCACCAGGATGATGGTCGTAAGAGCTCGGCTATCCTTCGTCAAGGAAGCACGAAGAGTCACCGGTGAGGGTGGAATCTCAATGTTTGTATCAACGGGGGCGCGTTGCGGATCGAGCACCTGCTTGAGCTGTTCCGCGACCGTATCTGCAGTTCCTGGATTCACGATGACGTCCATACCGCGTTGCAGGGTGTGGGTTTGCGGCAAGAAAGTGGAGGTGGTCGGCAGAATAAGAGCGCTACTGAGAGCAGCGTTTTTACCACCATCACGGATAATGCCGAGTACATAGGCTCGCATTCCGTTGACCTCAATTATGTTCCGCCCGGGCTCAGTACTGACCCCCAGCTCCTTAGCGAGGGCAACGCCCAGATAGACGGTAGGCTCAGCGGGACGTTCGCGGGCTGGCTCCGCAAAGTGCCCTTCAACAATGTGCGCGCCTCGTGCTTTCAAACCTGCTTCTGAAACGATTGCGAGGGGCGTTTGCTGGCCCTCATGCCCCGGTCTGTTAACTTGTGGACGCGTTGTCTGCGTATCTACGGTGACTGTACCGGCAGCTTTGACCTCTGGAATTTGGTTAACGCGCCAGAGTAGTTCCTCCTCCGGTATATCCCAGGTCTGCGGCTGGAGGCGCACACCGAGCCGGGTGGAATCGTAACTGGCCAGCTGCGAGCTTGTATTGAGCGCTGATGACTCGCTGACGCCCACCAGCATGATGATGGTGGTTGTTCCCGCGAGCATCGCCAATACTGTGAGCAGGTTGCGGCGCCAACGGCGGACAACTGCAAGGAGAGCGTAGTGAAGGTTATTCCTTAGCATCTATCCTCCCCTGATGACGGGTTCTTTGAACATTTGGTGGGCTGGCTTTTCGGGGCTAGCGAGTTCGGGGCTAGCGAGCATCCCATCGACCATGTGTAGCTGCCGGTCGCAGCGAGCCGCGATATCGGGCTCATGGGTAATGATGACCAGGCTTTGCTTCTCCGCACGGCCGGCGAGGAGCAGGTCCAACACCTTGTGAGAGTTTTCAGTGTCGAGGTTTCCTGTGGGCTCATCGCACAGCAGGATACGCGGGGCGCAGGCTAACGCGCGCGCAACCGCGACTCTTTGCTGTTCACCACCGGACATATTGCGTGGAAGAACCTCCAGACGGTGCCCCAAACCCACCTGTTCGAGTGCCTGCAACGCACGCTGATGCGCCTGACGGCCCGGTACGCCGCGCATCCGGAGGGTGTGGGCAATGTTCTCGGTGGCGTTCAGATGAGCAATGAGGTGGTACGCCTGAAAGACGAAAGCAATATGCTCACGGCGCGCCGCAGTTCGTTCGGCGTCGCTGGCGGTGCCCATGTTTTGACCCAGTATTTTCAGTTCACCTTCAGAGGGCTGATCGAGTAGCCCGATGATAGAGAGGAGCGTAGATTTTCCGCTGCCAGAGGCGCCGGTAATGGCCACCGATTCGCCTTCATGAATGCTGAGGGTTGCGTTTTTTAGCGCCCAGGTTGCGGGCGGGAAGAAACGCGCAATATTGTGGCACTCGATATTAGGTTTTGAGGCGGTAGCGATCGCGGGGAGGGCACGTTCTGTCTCGTGATGAGGCATTTTAGCGCTCCTTCAGCTTTACGACGGTGCCTGCCTTGAGTTCTGCTGCGGGGTTGACGAGCTCGCAGATTCCGGCGGAGCATACACCGAGGGTGACGGGAACGCTCTGACCGTTATCCAGGGTGATGGAGTGCGTTCCGTTTTCTTCGGTTTTGACGGCTGCTTCGAGCACCGCGAGGGCGTTTTCAGCGCCTCGGTTGAGAGTGACGGTGGCTTGAAAACGTGTTGATGCCGTCGTGTTTTCCGGCAAGTCGATTGTGATGGGGTAGCGTTTCCGTGCGGTAGCTCCCTGCGCGGAGGTATCGCTGTTAGGTCGCGCGCTGTTCTGCGCACCGTTGGAGGCACCTGCGTTAGCGGTGCTGCCGTCAGCGTTAGTTGAGCCTTCGGGTGTGAGGGCCGCGCCCAGGGTGCCTTCGAGCGGACTTCCGTTATCGGTAAGAATCTGGACTTTCTGTCCCTCAGCGAGTTCATTGCTGAGAGCGCTACCGTCCGCGGAGAGTACCAGACGGTATCCACCCGCGGATAGGGTGCACAGCGCCGGAGTTGAGGTTTGGCCTTTGGTGCCGCAGCTGTTGTCTACGGTGTATTCATTGCCGTCAGCGAAGAGGTATTCAGAGAGCGGCAGTGCGGTGCTGTAGCGTCCTTCTTCGGTTCGGTCAGTATCCCCGGGAGGGTAGTAGCCACGATCCAGGTAGAAACGGTAGACGGCGTTGGCGGTTGCTTCGCCGTAGTTTCCTTCCTCATCCCAGATACTGTAGCCGAGCGATTCTAGAGCTTCTTGGAGCTGTTTAACGTCATCGCCGCGTGCGCCTACGGCAAGGTCGCGGTAGGCGGGAATGCTACCTTTGAACGCAATGATGGGACGCTCGTTGATAGTGGTGATAATTGAGCCGTTACTCAGCTGGGTACCCGCCTTGGCGCCGTCCCTGGTCACCACTCCTTGAGGGGTTCCCACGGTGTAGCTTCGGGCGGGTGACACGCTGACTTCTCCCGAGTAGGTGCGGGTAACAGTCTGCGTGCTGATTCGGGTTGTTAGTTGCGCGGCTCGGGACGGCTGCGCATTGGATTCGACATTGGTGCGTAGCCCCGTGTTGAGTGCGTAGATGGAGAACCCGCCGGTGATGACGAGCAGAATGACGAGCACCGGAACCAGGTAGGCGCGTATGGTTGCCGTCGTGGCGGCGCGGCGGGGGTTTTCTGAACTCTGCTGCGTGTTCATGGGTTCACCTTTCTGCGGTGAAATATGGGGCGGGACTAGGGGTAATTGCTGAGGGTAACAACGTGGCGGGGGTTGAATAAAGGGGTGTATCCTCTGCTCTCATCCGCGGGTGAACGCAGTTGAGAGCAGAGGACCGGTAGAAAAATCTCGCTAGAAAATGTCCAACGAGGAATCAGCGTTTACTATTTGCCGTTGGCTAGTTGCCGTTGAGTAGAGCTGCGGCGCGCTCCTGCGCCTGACGCTCGATATCGCGTACTTCAAGGATGAGCGGCTCATGCTCATTGAGCCAGGTCGCCGCCTTTTCGTAGTAAATATTCTGTGCCTTAGTCAGGATTCCAGTAGACTTTTGGCAGTTGTAGTCGGCATGAGCTAGGGATTGCTCTTCCGCATTGGCGGCGGCATTGGCTGCCTTATACTTACCCCAGGTTTTCTCTGCGTAGCTGGGAGCATCTCCGAAGTGCTGGATATCGGTGTATCCGCTTTCTTTCATGCATGCACCGTAGGTGGTGTCATTACGGTAGTATTTCCCCATTTCTTCTACTGCGTTATTTTTGGATCCACCCACGATGAGCTCGTTAATGAAGTTGATGTATTTGAGGTAGTTTTCTGCTGAGCCAAAGACAGCCTCTGCCGCACGTCCCAGGCATGAATCTGTTGCCATGCCGGTCTGGGAACCGTTACTCATCGTGATGGTAACGGTTTTGCTGTCTGCGGCTTGGGGGTCGCCTTGAAATGCTTTCCGATATGCCGGGTTTTCCATCGCGGGTGCATTGCTGGAGCTAGCGTTGCCCTGCCGGGTGGATAAGTACCCTTGGGTGGCCGCTTCTTCGTTGGCGAAGTGGGCGTCACTCATCGCAAGTTCATGAACGGAGCTGCCGTCAATAATGTTCTGGCTACCGGAGTAGGTGAAGGACTTCTCACTCATGCACTTTTTGACTTCGTTAACGAGGGCCACGTTAATGTCCGGGGAGGGATTCTCGTAGCTTGCCAGGACATTGCGAATGTCTTGCTTAACTTCAACGGTGGTGGAGCAACTCGATACACCCAGACAGCAGGCAATACCGATAAGGGCGAGGGGTGTGAAGGGCTTCTTTGCCATGGACTTCATCTTTCTCAACAGTAAGGAGCAGGGAAGGTAGGAGCCTAAACCCTAAGAGTAGGCTCCTACCCTCTGACAGATGTAGTGTCGTAGTTACCGGGAAACTACATAATCAGTAGTGTCGTTGGCGGTATCACCAACATAGTAAAACACCTGTCCTGGGTTAATGTGGAAGGTAACATTGTTTCCCCACCAGTTAGTGTTAATACCCCTGAGATGGCCGCCGGTCCAGTTGGCTGCTGACGAAAGCATATTGTCGGGGACATCGATGAAGTTGCTGAAACCAGAACGAACCAGTTCACCCTCGAGACCAACATGGTCGTATGCGTGAAAATCAGCGTGAGCAGCGGGCATAGCTGCCCCAACCGACAAGGCGGCGGCAACGCCGATAGCGGACAACGCACGGACAAAAGTAGAACGCGACATAGCGAATCTCCTTATTGCTTAGGTAGGAGTCTGAATTACTGACCCCCATGAGTGGATATACCATCTTGTCGACATATAACTATTTACATCGATTCACCGCATAAAGGGGATCATGCAACTTATATATGTGATTTGTCGCTTTTTATATACAGAAAACAACTCATTGGATGGTAGTAGAAATCATAGCAAATCTCTACACTTAGGTGCAATGAAAATTCTTATCACTATATAATGATTTAAATCACATAAATATGCGCTTGTGCACATCGTATTAAAATAAATTCAGGAAGATTTTATAACCTTCCGGAGACGCCCAGAATGAAGACGCTCACGTTGGCTAGGCATCGCCCCTCAACCTCATAACCCCACATAGCTAAAGGGCGGTGCCCCGGAAGAATGACCTTCCGGGGCACCGCCCTTTAGCTATCTCAAAGACTTATTCAGCCCAAAATATTGAGTTTAGAACTTCGTGCCGGTCAGACGCTCATACGCCTCAACGTAACGGGCACGAGTCTTCTCCACAACCTCCTCAGGCAGGTGCGGCACGTTATCCGAACCGTCCCAACCCGCCTCCGGGGAACGCAGCCAGTCACGCACATACTGCTTATCAAAGCTCGGCTGCGCACGACCCGGCTCGTACTGCTGAGCGTCCCAGAAACGCGAAGAATCCGGGGTCAGAACCTCATCACCCAGAGTGATCTCGCCGCGGTACGAATCAGTACCGAACTCCATTTTGGTATCCGCCAGAATAATGCCCTGCTCACGAGCAATCTTCTCCGCAGTGGTGTACAGGCTCAGGCTCAGCTCCTCCAGGCGCTCACCCACCGGCTGACCCACCTCAGTGTACAGCTCCTCACGGGTCACCAGCTCATCATGCTCACCCACCTCAGCCTTACCGGTCGGAGTGAAAATCGGGGTCTCCAGACGGGAACCATCCACCAGGCCCGCAGGCAGCTTCACACCAGCAATCTCACCGGTCTCGTTGTACACAGCCAGACCCGAACCGGTCAGGTAACCGCGCACAATGCACTCCACCGGGAACATGTTCAGCGAACGGCAAATCATCGCGCGACCTGCCACAACATCCGGAACGTCAGTGGACAGCACATGGTTCGGAACCTGCTTAAGCTGCTCAAACCACCACAGGGACATCTGAGTCAGAATCTTGCCCTTATCCGGAATCTCGGTGGGCAGAATACGGTCAAAAGCGCTAATACGGTCCGAGGCAACAACCATGACCGAACCGGCACGCAGCTCAGCGTCATCATTGACGGTCAAGCCGGTAGCGTCAAAACGTTCCTCATTCGGAACGTACAGGTCGCGGACCTTACCGGAATAAATGTGAGTCCAGCCCGGGATTTCCACGGGGTTAGAACGAGAAGTCATGAGAATTTCTCCTGATGAGGTGGTGTGATGTGGATGCAAAAAGTCTGTGTAATTACAATACCGCGACAGGCGCGGCTCCCGATAGTGCCATCAGTCATCAATACGGCACAATCTTGAGAGCCCAACCTACCCCGGTCGCCGCCGACAGCACCCCGAGCTGAGGAAATGAACCCGGGAAAAGCTGAGGCGGCACAAAGCTACGAAGCGAGTGGCAAAGAAGCGACCGGCTCCCCCACCCTCAAGCGGGGAAGCCGGTCACCTTAGGTTTTAGCTACGCGGAGCGGGAATGTGGATGCGGTTCTCCACAGCCTTCAGCGCGATGTCGGTGCGGTACTGCGCGCCAGCCCAGGAGATAGCGTGAACACCCTCGTAGGCGGCGTTACGTGCGGCAGCCAGGTCGTCACCGAGAGCAACGACAGCCAGCACACGACCGCCAGCGGTGTGAATCTCCTCGCCGGAAACCACGGTACCCGCGTGGATCACGTGCACGCCGTCCAGTGCGTTCGCCTCGTCCAAACCGGAGATGGCGTCACCCTTGCGGGGAGTGTCCGGGTAGTTCTCAGCAGCCATGACCACGTCCACTGCGGTGCGGGGATCCCACTCCAGCTCGGTACCCTCAGAAATTTCACCGCAAGCAGCCGCGCGCAGTAGCTGACCCAGCGGGGTGCGCAGACGCGCCAGAACCGCCTGGGTTTCCGGGTCGCCAAAGCGGGCGTTGAACTCAATAACGCGCACGCCGCGGCTGGTCACAGCCAGGCCACAGAAGAGCACGCCCACGAACGGGGTGCCGCGCTCAGCCATACGTGCAACGGTCGGGCGTGCGACCTTCTCCACGACCTCCTGCACGAAGCCTTCGGGCAACCAGGGAAGCGGAGTGTAGGCGCCCATACCGCCGGTGTTCGGGCCCTCGTCGTTGTCGAAAATGCGCTTGAAGTCCTGAGCCGGGGACAGCGGCAGAACGTTCTTACCGTCAGAGATGACGAAGAGGGACACCTCGGGGCCGTCCAGGAACTCCTCGATGACCACGGTGCCACCGGCGTTGAAGCATGCCTGAGCGTGCTCCAGTGCCGCGTCGCGGTCCTCGGTCACCACAACGCCCTTACCTGCAGCCAGGCCGTCGTCCTTGACCACGTAGGGCGCACCGAACTCGTCCAGTGCCGCCTGCGCCTCAGCGGCGTTCGTTGCCACGTAGGCGCGGGCAGTCGGCACGGAAGCCTCTTCCATGACCTGCTTAGCGAAAGCCTTAGAACCCTCCAGCTGAGCGGCAGCTGCAGAGGGGCCGAAAACATCAAAACCCGCCTCACGCAGTGCGTCAGAAACACCCGCGACCAGCGGCGCCTCCGGGCCGATAACGACCAGGTCGGCGTTCAGTTCGCGTGCCAGGGCGGTTGCCTGGGCGGGATCATTCGCATCAATTGCGTGGACGGGAACATCCTGAGCAATACCGGCATTGCCGGGGGCGCTGTGCACCTCGGTCACCTCAGGGTCGCGCAGAAGCGCACGGATAATAGCGTGTTCACGGCCGCCGGGGCCCAGTACCAAAACCTTCATAGTATTTAGGGTACCCGGTACCCTCTCAAAAATGTGAGCTGAGCACACTAAAAATGCGGCTCTTCTCATGTAGCGGCACATTCGTAAGAATGCGCGCTGGGAGAAGAGCCGCACAGCTTAGCAGCTGAAGCTACCGAATCAAGCTAAAGCCTTAGATGAGGGCGGTAATAGCAGCCAGACCACCGAAGACAATACCGGGAGCGTTCGCAATGATGATCGGGACGTCCTTCTTGGGGCGCCACAGACCGTACAGAACCCACAGGGTGCAGTTGATAGCCGCAACCAGAGGCTGAATCCAGTCACCCTTGTGGCCGTTCAGGTTACCGATAATCTGCGGGAAGTAGAACACGTACATGAGCACTGCGGTTACAGAAGCAACACGGGCCAGGATGGGGAAGAACTTTGCGTGGAATTCAGACTCAGCGCTCATGCCGCTTTTTTCTGCGGTGTTCTTAGGGGTGGTGGAAGAAGAGTAGTTCTGCTCTGCCATAAAGTTACGTATTCCTAATGATCTAATGTGCGTATTATCTGGGGCTGCCGTTCTCGCAAACAGTGGAGACATAGATGATGGGAGGATCTGTTCTAGGTGGCGCCAGGATAGGTGGCGCTAGGATACATGGCGCTAGGAAGGGGCCGCTCCCATTTTGAGAGGTATGCGCAGACCTCACGGGTATACTCCACGAATATTCTATTCCTCCCCATGCTAAAGACGTAACCCCTACCACCAATTAATATGAGAGGTATCACATATACAGCTCACTGTCAGCCCAAAAATATCACGTAAACATACAAAAATAAGGATGAATCCGCCCCACCCTTACAAGCAACGTTCTGCAGGGAAATATGTGCGGGGATACCATTCTGAGCCGCCCTATACACGTAAAACCGCGCACATAAGGCAGAACAATACACCCCTTAAACTAGAAGAATGACCAACAGCACCACCCCACAGGCAACCACTCCCACCACCTGCCAGAGCAGCGCCTTCGACGTAGAACTCGCGCAGCTCATCCGCAACAACCTCGTGGAGGCACGCCACCGCGGCCGCCTCATCCTACTCAACCCCGACGGCGATGTGCAGCTTGCCCTCGGCGATATTCACGAGCCCTTCTACCTGCGCTCCGCCGCAAAACCCCTGCAGGCCATCGGATCCATGAAGGCGGGCGCACCCCTGCGCGGCTCCCAGGTCGCCATCGCCTGCGGTTCGCACCACGGCACCTTCGAGCAGATGCACGCCGTGCAGGACGTACTCACCCAGGGCAGCACCGAAACCAACCCGCTCACCCCGGCAAACCTGGCGCTCAAGCCCACGACCCCTGCCGATAAGCAGGCACACCAGGCTATGACTCAGGCGAACCTCGCCGCTACTGCCCTGGCGCATCCCTGCTCCGGCAAGCACGCCGCATTCCTGTGGGCGTGCACCGCCAAGCTTGAGCGTGGCGATCTCGAAGAGGGCTCGCAGAATTGGACCCTGCACAACTACCTCGACCCTGAACACCCGCTGCAGCAGGTCATCACCGAAGAAATTGAGGCGTTCACCGGTGAGCCGGTAGCCGCTATCGGTGTTGACGGCTGCGGCGCGCCCGTGCACGCGGTCTCCCTGCTGGGTGCCGCACGCGCCTACTCGACCCTGGGCTCGGCAATCCGCAACCTCGGGGCGGATGCGCGCGCCTCCACGGTCGCCACCGCCATGGTGGATTACCCCGAGCTGATTCAGGCGCCCGGCTCCCCCGACACCGTGCTCAGCGAAGAACTGGACGCAATCGTCAAGGGCGGTGCGGAGGGCGTGCTCTGCATTGGTCTGCGTTCGGGCGCGTCCGTGGTGGTGAAGATGAGCGACGGTTCGCACCGCGCTATGTACGCCGTGGCTCTGCGTGCTCTGACTGCTGGCGGCTACCTGAGCGCCGAGGAATGCGAGCGCCTACTCGCGTTGGTGGTTCGCCCGGTGACCGGCGGCTATGTGGACGGCAAGCCGGTTGAGGTGGGTGAGCTGCGCGTACATGAGGAGCTCTTTGCCCCCGAGGATCTGATTCCCGGCGCGACGGAAGAGAACTAGTCGTGGCGATTCGACGTAAGACCAGCGAGGAAGCGGGCATGGCGGCGGTGCGCGAAGTGCGTGCCTTCTTTGAGGCGCAGTGTTTTGAGACGCAGTGTGCGGCAGCCGGCGAGCCTGCAGATTCGCATGCCCGAGGCGAGTACCTGCTGAACAGCCCCGAGGTGGAGCAGGCGTTTGCCGCGCTCCCCCGCCCGGTGCGCGCTACCTTTGTGCGCTTCACCCTGGAGGAGCTGGCAACCCTCGCCCCCGGCAATAGTGTGGAGGTGCGCGTACCCCCGCTGGGTGTGACTCAGTGTATTGCTGGCCCCCGCCATACGCGCGGCACCCCGCCGTCCGTTGTGGAGGCGCGCCCGCTCGTGTGGGCGGCGCTGGTTCTGGGTGCCTGTTCGTGGGCGCAGGCGGTGAGTGCCGGTGCGCTGGATGCGTCGGGTGAGCGTAGTGACCTTTCGGGTTTGTTGCCGCTCTTCTAGAATTCGCTACGAGCTCACAGGTCCACGCAGTTTTCGTGATTTGGCGTGTTTGGTGCCTGTTCTAGTGGTCCATCCTGAGGTATTTAGCGTATCTTTCACCGCATCGGCCCCGAAACCCGGTACACTTTTAAAGGTCTGGTGTATGCTACGGCACACACAGGCAGGTGTGAGTGCGGCAACACGCCCCAATCTTGCGCTTGCACAGACGCATCCGCAGTCCCATCGTCGAAAAGAAGTGAATTGATTCGCCCCGACGGAAAACTCACTCACGACCTCGATCCGATTGACCACGGCCCCAAGGACGCCTGCGGCGTCTTCGGCGTGTGGGCACCCGGCGAGGACGTGGCAAAGCTAACCTACTACGGCCTGTACGCACTCCAGCACCGCGGCCAGGAATCAGCAGGTATCGCAACCAGTAACAGCAAACGCATCCACGTGTACAAAGATATGGGACTGGTCTCCCAGGTCTTTGACGAAGCCACCCTCAGTTCCATGCCCGGCGACCACGCTATCGGCCACGCCCGATACTCCACCACCGGCGCATCCCACTGGGCTAACGCACAGCCCACCCTCGGTACCACCCCGCACGGCACGCTCTGCCTGGCGCATAACGGTAACCTCACCAATTCCGCTGACCTTTACGAGCGTATTCTCGAAAAGAACGGCGGCAAGCCCCCCAAGCACGGTGAGCTTGCTCAGGGTAACACCACCGACACCGCACTCGTTACGGCTCTACTGGCAGAGCATGACTTCGATTCCCTCGAAGAAGCAGCACTCGACCTGTTGCCGACCCTGCGCGGTGCTTTCTGCCTCACCTTCATGGATGAGCACACCCTCTACGCTGCACGCGACCCGCAGGGTGTACGCCCCCTCGTACTCGGTCGCCTGGAGCGCGGCTGGGTTGTCGCATCCGAAACCGCGGCACTTGATATTGTCGGCGCATCCTACGTGCGTGAAGTGGAGCCCGGCGAATTCCTCACCATTGACGAGAACGGTCTGCGTTCCCAGCGTTTCGCAGAAGCTAAGCCCGCCGGTTGCGTCTTCGAGTACGTCTACCTCGCACGCCCGGACACCACCATCTCCGGCCGTAGCGTCTACGAATCCCGCGTAGAGATGGGCCGTCAGCTTGCCCGCGAACACGCTGTTGAAGCTGACCTGGTCATGCCCACCCCCGAATCCGGTGTTCCCGCTGCTATCGGTTACGCCGAAGAGTCCGGCATCCCCTACGGTAACGGCCTGGTCAAGAACGCTTACGTGGGCCGAACCTTCATTCAGCCCTCGCAGACTATCCGCCAGCTCGGTATCCGCCTGAAGCTGAACCCGCTGAAGTCCGTGGTTGCCGGTAAGCGCCTCGTCGTCATTGACGACTCCATCGTTCGCGGTAACACTCAGCGTGCCCTCGTACGTATGCTCCGCGAAGCAGGCGCGAAGGAAGTGCACGTGCGCATCTCCTCCCCGCCCGTGAAGTGGCCCTGCTTCTACGGTATTGACTTCGCCTCCCGCGCGGAGCTGATTGCGAACGGCCTGTCCGTGGACGAAATCGCTTCCTCCCTGGGTGCCGATTCGCTCGGCTTCATCTCTCAGGACGGCATGATGGCAGCCACCGAGCAGCCCGCCGAAAACATGTGCACCGCATGCTTCACCGGCAAATACCCGATTGAGTTGCCGAGTGAGGAACGACGCGGCAAGTCCCTCTTCGACTCCGCGGAGAAGGGCAAGGGCGGACCCCTCGCCGGCAAGGCAGCTGAGGTAACCGTGGAGCGCCCCGTCCCCTCCAAGCCTGAGCATGCTGAGGCCGTCTCCATTGAGACCCGCGAAGGCACCGAAACTCTCGAAACGAAGTTCGACCCTTCCGCAGTACAGGTTGCCGCAGACGACACCGGTATGGGCATGTGCAACCCCGGCCCCGACGCCGACCTCGAGGCATTGCTCACCGAGCAGGACCGCATCCCCGCAAACTCCTCCGCTACCGCTACCCCGAAGGAATCCTCATGAGCGAGAACACCACCACCGTAACCTACGCGAGCGCAGGTGTTGACGTAGAGGCTGGCGATCGCGCCGTTGAGCTGATGAAGGGCGCTATCAAGGCGACCCACAACTCCTCCGTCGTTGGTGGCGTGGGCGGCTTCGCGGGCCTGTACGACGTCTCCGAGCTCGTCAAGTACCGCAAGCCCTACCTGGCTACCTCCACCGACGGTGTGGGTACCAAGGTCGCTATCGCGCAGGCACTCGATATTCACGACACCATCGGCTACGACCTGGTCGGTATGGTCGTGGACGACATCGTCGTGTGCGGCGCTAAGCCCCTGTTCATGACCGACTACATTGCCACCGGCAAGGTCGTTCCTGAGCGTATCGCTGACATTGTGCGCGGTATCGCTGGCGCATGTGCACAGGCTGGCACCGCCCTGGTTGGCGGCGAAACCGCCGAGCACCCCGGCCTGCTCGCAGAAGACGAGTACGACGTTGCGGGCGCAGCAACCGGTCTGGTCGAGGCTGACGAGCTGCTCGGTCCCGAGCGCGTGCGTGAGGGCGACGTGCTGATTGCTATGGCATCCTCCGGTATTCACTCCAACGGCTACTCCCTGGTCCGCAAGGTCCTGAACGTTGCCGGCTGGGGTCTGGAGCGTCAGGTGGACGAGCTGGGCCGCACCATCGGTGAAGAGCTGCTCGAACCCACCCGCGTGTACGCTGCAGACTGCCTGGACCTGGCGGCAGCATTCCCCGTCAACGGCGAAGACGGAACCACCGGCAGCGGTGTACGCGGCTTCTCCCACGTGACCGGCGGCGGCCTGGCTGCTAACCTGGCTCGCGTTCTGCCTCAGGGCCTGGAGGGTCGCGTGGATCGCTCCACCTGGCAGATTCCCGCCATCTTCTCCCTGATCGGTTCGCTGGGCAACGTGCCCCTTGCCGACCTGGAGCGCACCCTGAACCTGGGCGTGGGCATGATCGCTATCGTTGACCCCTCCGTGGCTGAGGCTGCTACCAAGCGCCTGAACGACCGCGGTATCCCCTCCTGGATTATGGGTGACGTTGTTGCCGCCGGTGAGCCCGAGGCTAACAACCCCGATTACGTTCAGGGCGCTAAGGGCGTGGACGGCGGCGCAGTTCGCCTGCTGGGCTCCTACGCTTCCTAAGGACGCTTTCTCCAGTAGGTAGCGAGCGCCAGCTTGCTGGTGCTGATGATTCTATAGACCGGGGCGGTCACCGATGCGGTGGCCGCCCCGGTCTGTGTGTCTACCGGCGGTGCGTGTTGTCCAGCGTATTGATGCCAGCTTTTTATTTATTTTCACGCGCATTTCAGGCTATTTTTATTTTTTGCTATCAACTGCATTTTTAATGCATTCTAGTGCTTACACTACAGTGTTAAAACATTTATTTCTCTCCCCTGTCAGCAAGAGGCACCGCATATCCTGCCTCGCATATTCCAACCCTCAAGCTTTACTTACATAAACTCTCAATCATTGGGCGCTATTCAGCCTCCAGAGGTTGATTTTCTGCACATTACCCCGTGAAAAGCACCTCAAAAATCCCTCAAGTTCACCTTGAAGTGATACCTTAGAAATGTACGTTGCACACCGTCCAAAAAGGGTTCTTTCGGTACGAAAAAGGGTCTACAAAACACTATTCCCTCACCCCATTCATTACTTCAGCGCGCCCAAAAACAGGCCCCTTTGCCGCCCCGCAAAAACCCTATGCGCACCTCGTGCACCTACAGACGGAAACACCAGTACACATCACACAGTTCGCATACCACCTACATCAGGAGAACCAGATGAGGCTTCCATACATCGGTGCGCAGCGCACCGAAACACCTCCTCGCCCCCGCATCGATAACCACTGCATCGATAACCGCCGCCGCAAGCGCCCCGCACGCGCAACACTGAGCCTGCTCGCCGCCGGCGCCATCCTCTTCGGAGGCGACCTACCCGCCGTCCTCGCGCAGGCACCCAGCGACGAAGCCATCCTGGCAGCAGCTCAGGCAACGCCCCAGATTGAAGGCCCCGTCAGCCCCCTCACCCTCACACGCAACGGCGTAGCACGCCCCACCACCCCCACCGCGGCAGCCCCCGGCACGCTTCCCCAGCAGAACTTCGACCGATTCATCGTCACCTACACCGACGAAGCCAAGCAGCGTAAGCAGCAGAACGAAGGCAATCGGGATGCAATCCAAGACATTGCTAATGACGTTAAAGACACCGTTGATGTTGCCAGTGAATCTCTGAACGTTGACACTCAAATCCTGCGCAGTACCTCCACCGATGACGCCGTCATCCAGACCTCCAAAACCCTCAACAAAAACGAGGCGAAGGAGTTCATGGCGAAGGTCGCCTCCGACCCGGACGTAGCCTCCGTCGAGCCCGACTACATCAACTACCCCGCCGCAGAGGGCGACATCACCTTCCAGTACAACGACCCGCAGTACAGCAAGCAGTGGAACCTCACCAACCCCACCACCGGCGTTCAGAACACCGGTAACGCGCGCCTGCGCCGCGGCGCAAACGTGAAGGTCGCTGTACTCGATACCGGCTACGTGCCGCACCCCGATCTGGTTACCGGTATGGCGAACGGCTACGACTTCGTCAGCGACCCGCTCAGCGCCCGCGACGGGGACGGCCGCGACCCCAACCCCAGGGATGAAGGCGACTACGCCCCCTACAACCTCTGCAAGGACCAGGCGAACGCCCACACCTCCACCTGGCACGGCACCAGCGTTGCCGGCATTATCGGTGCCCGCGGCAATAACCGCATGGGCATGGTTGGTGCCGCCGACCTCGCCCGCGTGCAGCCCGTGCGCGTGCTGGGCCGATGCGGTGGCCGTACTTCCGACATTGCCGACGCCATCATTTGGGCTGCCGGCGGACACGTCGACGGCGTACCGGACAACGCCTACCCTGCAAAGATCATCAATATGTCCATCGGCACCGTAACCCAGTGCCCCGCCGCTTACCAGCGCGCCATCAACATTGCACGCTCCAAGGGCGCAATCGTGGTCGCAGCAGCGGGTAACGGCAACACGGAGGCCTCCAAGTACGCGCCCGCCAACTGCATGGGCGTCATCACGGTTGGCGCAACCACTAAGGCTGGCACGCGAGCGTCATTCTCAAACTACGGCACGAGGGTTAACATCTCGGCACCGGGTGAGGACATTCTCACCCTGTCCATGAAGAGCCTTGACCGCCCGGATTACACTAAGTTCAGCTACGACTACGAGAGCGGCACCTCCATGTCGGCACCGCACGTCTCCGCTCTGCTGGCGCAGCAGCTGGTCAACGGCACCTCCATGACCACTAAGCAGGTCGAGGAGGCGTTCACCCTCATGGGGACGAACCGCATCAAATGCGATAAGTACTTCTGTGGACGAGGCATTATCAACAGCTTCAAACTGGCTAAACAGGCTGGAAACCTGGACGCGAACGGTAGGGTGACCTACCTGCGACCGCGCAAGACGATCAAGGTGATCTCTAAGGGACTGAGCGCAGGCGCATCTAACACTAAGATTGCCGATAGAGCCGCCGCCGACGAGGCAGCCGAAGCAACCGCAGAAGCTCTCACGGCAGGAGCCAACGGCGAGAGCCTCACCGGTGACTACGACCGGATTCCCGGCGCGCCCGCCATGGAAATCCCCGAAGATGCCCAGGTCTACGACCTGAACGGTGACGCCGAGCCCATCACCCAGGACGAACCGCTGGTCACCAACCCCGCGCAGAAGCCCCGCGAGGTCAATGAACAATAAGCTATCCGCTACCGGCTCCACACCAGGCCCAGTCGACAGCGCATAGTAAAAGCCCCCGATGAGAGAACTCATCGGGGGCTTTTCGTATCTAAAATCAGTTTTGACTAGCGGTGATTACCGGTCGCGAAGCCCAGGTAGCCAGTGTTCGGGTATGCACTGCTCGGGTAACCGCTGCTCGGGTAACCGCTGCTCGGGTAGGTGTTCGCAGAAGCACCGTACCAGGAGC